>JAHISI010000065.1 GCA_018818345.1 Patescibacteria group bacterium
TACTCAATATATCAAAGTACATACTATCCGAAGAAGTATATTCGAAATATTCACTACCATCAGCAGACCTACTATCAGCAATAGATAATATCCATTTACCACTCTCATCCATAACTGTAGATATCAAACCAGCTTGTCCGCTAGTACCAGTACCATCCATATCCTTAATATATGCAATTACGATCCCCTCGTTACTCTCTGGCATATTACTCGTTGTCCCAGTTATAGATACATAAGAAGGGGGAGTACTTAATGTAGCAAATGTCGTAGCAGTATATTGCTTTCCACTATTATCATATGTATTAGTACCAGAAATAATTTCAAAGTAATATTTCATTTCAGGTTGTAACCTAGAAACAGATACACTGTGGATATAGTACTCTCCCCTGTTCGTTACACCATCTCGTTCATCATTAGCTTGGCTTGAGAGATCACTCGAGCTATTACCATAGTTAATGTATCCCTGTTCACTATCCTTAGATGCCCATATTACTGTAAACCCTGTATCTGTAAGATTTGTAACCTGTACAGTGCTTGCACCATATGGCCATGTTAATCCTCCTGCCACAACCATATCCTCCCACGAAAGGTCACTAACCAATCTAAATACTCGTCCATCTGTAGTTGTTTCTTCTTCCACTGGCTCCTCTACGACAGGATCCGGGACTACAACCACTGGATCTTCAGCTACCACGACAGCTTCTTCCATTAACATCGATGTGTTCGGGAAGTATGAGTACAACTGAGCATTGGAGCCAATATTGAATGATTGAGTACTTTTGAGTTTTCCATTACTATCAAACAATTCTGAATATGATCCCGAAAGCACATCTCCCTTGCCAGTTGAAGATATGACTACAAGTACGAGATTGGTATTGTTGTTTGATATGACTAAAGAGTTGTCTGAGACTTTTCTGAATGCTGATAGATCCATGATCCAATTCCCACCACTCGGCATAGTTGCAGAGACTGGATATACAGATTTGTCTTTCAGTGTTGCGAATACTATGACATCATCCCCAGACACATTCTCAACCGATCCATGAATTGGATTGGGGGTTGGGGTATCTGCCGTTATGGCAGCTGTTTTGAATGTATATTTATTTCCCTCTGTGGTTTCAGAATACTTTGTACTTTCCGAGGTGATTACAAAACTATACGAGGTATTTGGTTCCAATCCTGTTAGTTCTACGAAATGGGTATATCTTTTTGTATTTCCTCTTGTATCTATAACTGGTGTTCCTTCTGTACCACTTTTTACAGTAGCTACTGTCCCCCTTGTTTGTGAGTCTGTAGTCCAAGTAAGGGTAACGGATGAGGTTGTGAGATTTGTTAACAAAACATTCTTTGGTTCAGTATCAGCACTTGCCTTAGTTACAATTTGTACAACCTGATATGATGCATATACTAACAAAGGCAAGCCTACAAGAAGTATGATTAACGTTAGTATATTACCTTTTTTTGTTGGAACACGAGCAATCTTCATTAATAACTATAATAGCTAGTAATACACATAAATACAATGTTATTCCTCTGTTTCTTGTTTGTTTTTCTTTAAACTTCCGAGGAATGCAGATGCTGTTAATATTCCACCAGCTATCTTTCGTATAGGAGCTAATATCGATTGATTTACTTCCTCTACTGTTCCTCTAATAGCTGAGACGCTACTTTGTACATCATTGACTATGAGTTCTAATTGTTGGAGCATCTTGGTTGCCTGTTTCATTGTATCTCTTGCATCTGCTACAGTCGTCCTCGTCTCTTTTATGAGCATTGCTATGTAGTAGAGTATGAGGCATGTCATTACTGTTAATACACTGACAATTATCATCCAAAATACTGGTGGTATTGTATCCATGTTATTTAAATATATTTAATTTAGTTATTTTGTATTTCCACAAGTTCCATTTAGGGTTCCTCCTGGTTGCCATATGAGTGACTTACAGGCGGTATCTGATGGTTTGAAACTAGATATTCTTACAAAGTACCCATTGGTTGGGCTTACTGAGAAATCTAATCCATATTGTGTTCCACTATCGACTTGTAATCCTTCGTATTTGCTCTTGGATGTAGGCCACCATGATACATTGTTTGCAGTCAATCCTTCAACCTTGTTTATTGAATCTATGAATGACCTTGCTGTGTATGCTGTAGTATATCCATGTACTCCGATTAGGTTCCATCCTGCTGAGAATGCTACTGGTACGGATGAGGTTAGGTTGTATCCTGGTATTGTTACAGTTCCATCGTCTGTTGCATATACTAGATATCCTTTACCTGGTACTATGGTGAAATTATTTCCAGTACATGTATCGCTTGAACATGAGTATCCATTATTCCATCTGCCACCTTCAAAGGTTGAGATGTATTGGATTTCTACTCCATTGGTAGAGGCTTGGGATATGACGTCTTTGGCTGTATATGCTCCTGAATCGGTTGATACTGGTACGAAGTTAAAGGATATGATATTTATTCCTTTTTTAATTTCATATTGTTGAGCTGTGGATTCTTGGGTGTATGTAATTTCATACGCACTAGAACTTAATACAATATCTTCATCTACCGTAGGATTGTCTGGATCTACTGGCATTTGAAAACCGGATTCATTATTTGTTTCTACATAAAACAAGTATCTTGTCTTCCCATCCGTTACTTCTGTGGTAACAGTATAATTCCCAAGTTCAAAACTATATATCCCCATTTCCGGCAAAAACAATGCATATTCAGTACTCTCCGAGGCATAAGCTTTCCCAACAATAGAAAACGGGGTCAAAATTCTACTACTGTCAGATGATAAGTCACACATTTTTCCTCCACCGGTAGCGCTAACAAGGTCAAGCCCAAGAGCCTCACAGTAAACAGTTACTTTCTTCTGATATCCCATTCCAATACCAATAACTGTTTCATCAGATCCTACATTCTCAATACGTTCAGAGTCAGAATAAATTTTCTCTAATTCTTCAATTATTGCTGATTTCATAGTAGGGTTACCATTAAGAATAGAGACGCCATTGTCCTCTTGAGCTGCTAGCAATTTTACTTTATTAAGTTCAGAGATACTAACGTTATATTCGCCTGCCGTTTCATCAACATACTTCACATTGGGGACCCCATAAGTATTAATGCAAGCCATAGTTCCAACGGATACACCACAGGCAGAACAACTGCGGAGTGTTTGATATTCACGTCCAGCATCAGAACCGATATCCGCGATATAAGATCCACTATATTCTGGGACTACCACACACTGATGTGTATTTTGTACCGCGGCATTAGACTCAACATCTCCATTTTCTAAATCCTCTTTTTCTTTACACACTGAAGCATTAGGATGTTTAATACAATAGAGCTCACAATTAGCAGAATTAGGGTTCACATTACAGGCAATTGCAGAAATATTCCCGGTCTCATTTGTAGATGATGTCTCAGAATTACTATTCGAGCATTCAGTACAAGGGGCTTCTTCTACAGGTATATTCTGCTGACCTGTAATATATCCAACCTCACTTGACATAACACTATTACCTGTTAGCAAATTCTGTTCCGCCACACTCAATGAAGAATCTCCGTCAAGCCCTGCAATTGCTTGCATAACATGCCCATATCCCAAAGTACCCGCATTTTCGAGAAGTGTATCAGTATTAGAAGCGTTAGGCTCATGCCAGGAATCCATACTCCCCGTAGTTGTACCACACATTAAAGATCCGTTTACATATCCACAGGTTTCCCCAGCATACGCTTTGGAAACAAGCCAATCCCATAAAGAAGATTTTACAATTTGTTTTTTAACAGTTATATCAAATGTATCAACCTCAAAAACTCCGAATATATGGAGTTCTTCCTCACTCCTTCCATAATTAGAATATATTCCCTTGATCACAAACGAATCATTACTTAATTCAAGAGGCAATACATTCCCATCCACATCCCTAATAGCAGAAGCATCAACATACCAACCACCCTCATCATTAACAGCACTACTGTAAACAATACTATCTGTTTGTTCACTACCATCTCTGAAAGTAATATATACCAACCCATCTCTAGAATATGTACCATCATCTCCAGTTATCTTTCCAAATACAGGCATAGGTTCACCTACTGTATCTAAAACACTAAATGTCTTCACTGTTGAAACACTTTCTTTAAAGCTCCATATACCATCACCAACTACAAAATTGTATGTAGAATTCTCATCAAGATTGGTAACCGTTACACTGTGGGTATAGTAAGAACCAATCTTAGTAACCTTAACATTCTCACAATCAAAATTACTACCACTTACACTAAATGTAGAATCCTTAGTTTCAGAAGCCTTTTTGTTAAATGTTTCAACACAAGCCTTTTGAGCATCACTCACATCCCTATCATCATATGCCATACTAGACCCTATGATCCCCAGAGGCCCCGGAAGCAACCCCTTATCCTTCTTCACATATACAATACCCTTCATAGGGGAAGCCGTTGTCCAGGTCACTGTAGCAGATCCATCCGTTACATTTGTTACTACAACATTTTGAGGTTTAAACGCTATTGATTTGTATACATAATATCCAGCAATACCAACTAATCCCACACCCACCAATATCAATATTATCTTTGATATCAGTCTTAATACTTTTTGTGTTTTAATACCCATTTGAGCAGATTGGTTAGAATATTAATATATATATACATATATCAAACAAAATAATGGGAGATATGTCAAATATAATGGTATAATCAGCACATGCAAAAATACTTTGTACGACACAAATTAAGCGTAGGAGACATAACCCACCTATCCGATTCGGACAGTGAGTTAATACTCTCTCAGAACAAACTCCACGTAGAGGATGTAATTGAGGTTGAAACATACCAAAATACATACCTTGCACAAATCACAGATATGGAGAAAAATTCTGTAGAGATAGAAATTCTAGAAGACAAAGGTCCTAGAGAAAACTCATATATACCAAGCATTTCCATAATACAATCATTAAGTAATGATACGAAATTCAACTACTTCGTTGAAAAAAGTGTAGAGATTGGAATTGAAAAAATCATACCAACAGAAACAAGATATTCCTTAAGAGGTAAGAGCAAGGCAATCAAAGATTACGGTATGTGGAACAAGATAATTAGAGATGCTACAGACCAATCTAGAAATACATTCCCTACTATGATTGAGAAACCAATTAGGATAAAAGAGCTTTTGGAATACAATTTTGAAGAAGATGCGGTTAAAATATGTTTAGCTACAGAGAATGTAGACGCAAAATATTTAAATGATATAGATGTAAAAAACAAACCAGTATACATAGCTATTGGTCCCGAAAAAGGATGGAGCTCTTCAGATTTAGATGTATTTAAGGAATTGAATTTTACATTTGTTAAATTACGAGGCAATATTTTAAGAACTGAGACTACTGGATTAGTTATCGGAAGTATAATTAAGTATATAAAGGAAGAAATATAATGTTAAAAGCTACAAGATCAAACTACAAAAAACCAAGAAAAGCTCCAGTTGCTCACAAGGAGTTTTTTACAAAAGAAAATCTTTTCATCTCTCGTATTGCTAGCATATTGATGGTTCCTAAACCTCAGATAATGAGTATTTTTTCATCTAGAGCTGTTACTACAATTAGATTGAACCCTCTTAAAGGCAATGTAGAAGATACAAAGAAGGCATTAGAAGAGAAAGAATATCAGTTACAGGAAATTCCATGGGCTAAAAATTGTTACTTTGTATTAAACTACGACAAGTCTGAAGTATCTCAATCAGTAGAATACCAGGAAGGGAAATTTTACATCCAGAATCTTTCAAGTATTTTAGATACTTTGGTACTTGATCCTCAAGAAGGAGAATATGTATTGGATATGTGTGCTGCACCAGGTAGTAAGACTACCCATATTGCAGCGGTCATGAATAATAAGGGGAAGATATTGGCAAATGATATTGATATGAGCAGAGTTTCTTCTTTAAAGAATGTCTTGTATCAGTTTGGTGCTAGGAATGCAAAGGCTACATACAGCGATTCCACGGAATTTGGGAAAAAATATCCTGAATATTTTGATAGGGTACTTTTGGATGCTCCATGTAGTGGTGAAGGTATGATATATATGAATAGTCAAAAGCCTTTGAGATTCTGGGGGTTGGATAAGATAAAGAGGAATTCTTTCTTACAAAAGGATTTAATAATTTCTGCATTTAGAACATTGAAAACTGGTGGTACACTCGTCTACTCTACTTGTACATTAGAACCTGAAGAGAATGAGGGAGTTGTTACATTCCTTCTAGAACATTTCCCTAATGCTACTGTAGAAGCTATTGATATTGATCTAGCTGGAGAAAAAGGATTTACATCGAAGGGAATCACTAAGTGGAGTGGTAATACCTACGATCCGGCTGTTAAGAAGACTTTGAGAGTCATTCCTAACAGCAAGATGATGGGTTTTTATATCGCTAAGATAAAGAAGAACTAAGCTACTTCCGTAACTTCTTCGTTCTTGTCTAAACCTTTCATACTCAATTTGATCTTACCCATGTTATCTATACCTACGACTTTGACTTTAACAATGTCACCTTCATTAATGAAGTCATGAACATCCTTAACAAAATCATCTGATAGTTCTGATACATGTACTAGACCAGATATTCCTGGTGCTAGATCAACAAATGCTCCATATGGCATTATTGATGCAGCTTTACCTTCGTAGACACTTCCTATTTCTGGTTTGAAATCATATCTCCTGATTGCCTTTACAGCAGCATCAAGGGACTCCTGAGATGCAGAATAGATATTTACTGTACCATCTTCCTCAATTTCAATCTCAGCACCAGTTCTTTCAGAAAGTTCTCTAATGTTCTTTCCGCCTGGGCCTATGATTTCACCGATCTTGTCTACAGCAACTTTCTCTTGTGCTACTCTTGGTGCAAATTCAGACATAGTTGTTCTTGGTTCTGCAATTGTTTTACTCATTGCTTCAAGAATCTTTGCTCTAGCTTCTGTTGATTGTTTGAATGTTTGTTCAACAATGTCCATAGATAGACCTTGTGTTTTTGTATCCATCTGTACAGCGGTTACTCCA
>JAHISI010000066.1 GCA_018818345.1 Patescibacteria group bacterium
ATTTGGATAAATATGTAAACCTTTCAAGCTACCCTAAAGAAATATATCCTAACTATGGTCCACTACAGACAACGATATTGGATTCAGTTGATTACAAAAGTGAGGATTTTGATAATATCGCCAAAACATTATCCAATTGTAAAAGTAATTCCTCAAGCATAATCTATCTCTACAAATCTCTAAACCAAGGAAACCTAACCCCTGTTTACAAATTGGATCTTCAATGTGAATTAACATACAAAGACACTGTATATACAATCCCTGCAATAGGATATGTGAATGCCATTGACCCTAAGTATATATCAACAGCAGAGTAATCTGTGTTACAATGTCACTATGAAATTCATTGCCAAACTCATACTAACCATATCCTTTTTACTAATCCCAGTAGGAGTTTTTGCATCCACAACAAAAACCATAACAGATCAGAAATTCGATGAAACTATATCTGATCAAACACAGACTCAGTACGTAACTCCAACCACAATATACATAACCCAGGTAACAACAACATCATCTGAACTTCAAAAGAATCCATCTCTTTGGGTAAAAGCCTTGTATTACTACTCAATAACCAGACTACATTTTGCTGATATCCCATACAACTACCTCATAGATTCCAATGGAGAAATATATGAAGGAAGATCTGGTGGAATAGGAGCCAATCCTGAACTAAGAGATGCACAAGGAAGCATATTAATAGGATACCTCTCTAATGATTCAGTAATAACAAATAGAGCATCCACATCAATGTATACCCTTGTAGATTCGCTTGCTTCTACATGGGGAATCTCCAATCTCTCAGTATCAAAGTTCAATATAGTGCAGCAAGAAGGACAACTCTCCAAGCTAGTACCAGTAG
Organism: Patescibacteria group bacterium; assembly: GCA_018818345.1. Classification (GTDB taxonomy): domain Bacteria; phylum Patescibacteriota; class Dojkabacteria; order SC72; family SC72; genus UBA12078. The sequence continues at coordinate 863 of JAHISI010000066.1, forward strand.
AACTCAAAGGAGAATTTAAACAATCTGTTTTAGATACATTCTCCGAATGGAAAGGATATAAATCTGAAAAGCTAGCATACAAAGCAAAAATTGAAGAAGTAACATACGATACAGAAGTAGTAATAGGGTCAAAGTTACATGTAACAGTAACAGTAAAAAATCTAAATGATTTTACATGGCTAACTGACAAGAACCCAATATATATATCTGTTAAGGATGGAGCAGATAGTAAATTCGCTATTAATGGAGTATGGGATAGCTTCAGTAAACCAACACACATCTCCGACAGTGCTGTGAAAGCAGGAGAAACAGCTACATTTGAATTTGACCTCCTAGCACAAGTAGCACCAGGAAAAGCATCTGAAAGTTACGAGATATTGAAATTTAACAAACAACCATTTAAAGATTCAGCTTTAGATGTTAAATTTAACATCGTAAAAGGAAACAAAACATTGGTCGAAGTCTCCTCCTCTGAATATGGGTTTGCAAATATCAGGTCGTGCCAATGGTATAGCTGTAAAATTTTAGATACCGTCGATAATGGTGTAGTATATATTCTACTCTCAGAAGAAAACGGTTGGATGCAAATACAGTACACAGAAGACATTAAGGGATGGGTCTTCTCTCGATATATGAAAAAGATATAATCCTAAAATCATACTATGAACCTAGATATTATTCTTGGAGGCCTAAATCCAGAACAAAAAAAAGCTGTTGAATGCACGGAAGGACCACTTCTTGTTTTTGCCGGAGCAGGTTCAGGGAAAACCCGTGTAATCACTAGTAGAATTGCTTACCTCATTAGTGAGAAAAAAGTACAACCTCAAAATATCCTTGCAGTTACATTCACTAAGAAAGCAGCAGGAGAAATGCAGGAGAGAATAAAAGGGATTCTGAGTGATATAGGGGCAAGCATTGAAGATCTTCCAGCAGTAGGGACATTTCATTCCATAGGGGCACTCTTCTTAAGACAAAATGCAAAAGCCGTTGGGCTTACTAATAACTTCTCTATCTATGATTCAGATGATAGTGAAAACCTCATAAAAGAATTAATGGTTGAAAGACAGATAGATATAAAACAAATCAAACCACAATCGATATCATATCTCATCAGTGCGGCAAAAAATGAAATGGTATCACCAGAAAACTTCGGATCACATTATGGTGGTTACATTGAAGATATCGCTGCAGAAATATATCCTGCATATCAAAAACAATTAAAAACTCAGAACTCTGTCGATTTTGGAGATCTGTTGTATCTAGCAGTAAAAATGCTAGAAGAAAATGAAGAAGTAAGAAAACACTATCAAGACAAATTTGAGTATCTCTTGATTGATGAGTATCAAGATACCAATCAAGCTCAATACAAATTCGCAAGATTACTCTCTGAGAAACGTCAAAATATATGTGTAGTGGGAGATGATGATCAAGGTATATATGCATGGAGAGGGGCAGATATTAAAAATATTCAATCATTTGAAGATGATTTTTCTAAGGTTACCGTTATCAAGCTAGAACAAAACTATCGTTCTACTAAAAATGTCATATCTGCAGCAGTCGCTGTGATACAACAAAACAACAAAAG
>JAHISI010000067.1 GCA_018818345.1 Patescibacteria group bacterium
TACTAGGTACCATATGATTTTCTTTATCATAGCTTTTTCCTAAAATATTATTTATATATACTACCACAATACTTCTTAAGATTTAAATCTGTAAAACGATATGCTAGTATATTGAATATATATTAATGAAAACTGCCATGCCCAAAGAGTTCAATATTTCAGACACAGGGAAATCAGAAGTTGTAGAAACAAAGCCCATTGAGATCCCAACGATTACCCCAGATATTCAAGTCCCCGAAGTCAAACTTCCAGAAATATCTACAAAGAAAAAATTCAACTTTAAAAATTGGATATTCCCAATAGTTGCATTTCTTTCCCTTGTGGGAATTGGAGGGTTCTACTACTTTGGAATATACAGAGTCCAACCTCAACCATTAGGCAAGGTACTTTCGTTCAATCAAGATTTCATTTCCTCAATTTCACTTTCAAACATCTTCAAGGGTAACTTATCACTTCTTTCAGCACCTGAAGAGCCAAGAACAGAAGAAAGCCCCGTTAATGGAGTACTGTTCACTAAGACACAAATGGACGTAATGATGAAACGCAGGCCAGTAGCCGTAATGACGAATAATCATGCTGATGCGAGACCACTTTCAGGAACAAATAGCGCAGATGTGGTTATCGAAGCCAACGCAGAAGCTGGGATCACTCGTTTAATGGCAATATATTGGAGTACAGCACCTGACAAAGTCGGACCCGTAAGAAGTATTAGGCAATATTATCTTGAATGGGCAATGGGATATGATCCCTTAATTATCCATGACGGCTGTGCTTCTTCCAATGACCCAAGAATTAATGCCTGTGGAAATCTCTACAGCTATGGCGTTAAAGATCTTGCCACCATTGGAGCATGGAGGTGGAATGATGGAAGAAGGGTAGCACCACACAATGAATACAACTCCATAACCTATGCTTGGGAATATGCAGCCAAGTTAGACTGGGATAGTTTCCCTAGTAGTTTTAAAAGCTGGAAATTCAAAGCAGATGCTGATATAGCTCAACGCGGAGAAAAGACACAAGTTAAAGTGGTATTCCATCAGAGATTAACCAATAGTGGATTGTATGATGTCATTTGGACATATGATTCATCTACAAATACATATCTTAGAAAAGTTGGTGGGCAGGCAGATATTGACCAGGAGATGAATACTCAAGTATATGCAAAAAATATTGTAGTACAAGAAGTATCCATGATTCAGTCTGGAGATGACAAAGGCCACCTCATCATTACCACTATCGGTCAAGGCAAGTCGACCTATTTAATGGATGGGAAAATCACCTATGGTACATGGAAAAAGACTTCAAGGACGGACAGGACTACATACTATGATAGTGAAGGAAAAGAGATGATATTTAATAGAGGAAGAATATGGGTCGAGATGATTGGTACAACTGACGGGAAATTTGCTATAATTGAGCAATAATATTAAGCAGGTTGGGGAACTATGCTAAAAAACTTTTTTATCTCAAAAGTGAGGGTGCGAATTTTAGAGCAATATATGCTTGATTTGAATGCAGCATTCCACGTTAGAGGGTTAGTTAGAATTTTAGATGAGGAAATTAATGCAGTTAGAAGAGAGCTATTAAATCTTCAAGATGCAGGACTTCTAACTTCTAAAAAAGATGGTAACAAATTGGTTTACAAATTAAATCAAAAGTATCCAATACTTCCAGAACTTCGATCTATGTTTTACAAGGAATCAAATATTGGTAGAGCAATCTTAAAAGTTGCAGAAGAGATTGAAGGAATACAATTACTAGTGTTAACTGAAAGCTTCATTAAGAACAGATACGAGAATCCTACCGATGTAGATTTCCTTTTCATTGGAACAATGAAAGTTAGAGATCTTTCCACAGCAATGAGTGAATTAGAAAAAGAGCAAAAGAGAGATATCCGATTTAGTGCCATCACTAAAGAAGATTTTGACTTTGCAAGAAAGAAGAAAGAACCCTTCTTGATGAACATCTTAGAAAAGGATAAGATGGTCATATTCGGACAGATATCTGACCTACTTTAAAGTAATGAAGTTGCCAAAATTGAAGCTTAACATGAATGTTAAGCCCCTACTAAACTACATATTAATCATTGTTGTCACAGCACTTTTCATTGCTTCAATATTCATCGCACTTCCCCTCACTGAGAAATATGTTTCTAAAGCAACCTACAATCTAAGTACCAAAGACAAAGCATATTGGTCACAGGAATTCATGGTTTCAACCGAAGAAACAGATGCCAAATCACTCAATGATCTTAGAAATATCTTTTACGAAAGATTAAAAGGATTTGGAGTAGAAGAAGTATCTACATATGTTGAAAATGATAAAATTAGAATAGATGTAACTACTACACAAGACAAAGATTTAGTTAAAGAGTTAATCTCTAATAAGTTTGAAGTTAAGATTGTTACTAGAAAAAGTGATGTTAACTTTGATGACAGTGAGAATACATACGCTTACATGCTCGGTACTAACTATGATGCTACACAGTGGGATAGGAGTGATTTTCGAAATGTATATATTACAAAACTCAAAACAAGTAATGGAGACTATGCTAATTTCGCAATATTTAAACTCTGGCCAGCAGGGGAAGAGAAATTTAGAAACTTTCTCTTACAGTACAATGGCGTTTCTATAGGTGTAGACATTGATGGGTTTGTAACTCCTCATGTAGTCGACAACACAAGCCAAGTATTTGCAATCCCAATCTCTTCAGAAGACCCACAACAACTCAAAGTTATGAGCCTTCTATACAACTCTGGTGTTGTAAAAACTAATTTGAAGATAGATTCACAAAAGGATTTAGATGTAAATGTCCCAACAGTTAATTATATACAGATAACCTTAGGTATTCTTGTTGCGCTAGTTGTCTTGTATTTCTATCTTTTCATTTCAAAAACCACATCCTCAGATGTTCTCTTGAAATCTCTCTTAGCTACTACTTTAACAATTTCACTCTATTTAGCCTTCCTTAAAATATTCCAAATCCCTGTTGATACCTTTATGCTTTCAATCGAGGCAATACTCGCAATTATGGTTACAAGAATAATTGCTGAAGGAAAAGATTCTGTATTCTATATTGAGTTGTTCTTACTAATAGTCCTCGCTAGTGTCATATTCCTTGGCAATGGATTCATTAGTATCATTGCACAAGATATGCTAGTACTAACTGCATTAGCAAAACTCTGTTTGGTAATTTCTAGTTGGTATATTAATAAAGTGAAGAAAATATAACTATGGAAATAATAATAAATCTTTTTAATAACTGGACAACATTTGAAAAGGTTAATACCTTAATCCTCGTCTTAATAATCCTCCTTGTCATTCCAGGATTGGTTTGGATATTTACTAAGCATTTCCAATTTACTCTAATTGCCTTCCTCTCAATTCTTATTGCTGGGATATTAACACTCATTTCCCTCGTCATTCTGAATGCAATTTTCAAGATTGATATTACATATACATATAAATTGATTCCTTTCATTGTCTTCTTCATTACTATTCTTGAGATTGGAACTATGACCGGTTTCTATATGCAAAATCATAGACATAGGGAATTTGATATGAACCAAGTAAAAACCGAAGCATTTAAGGATGCCTTTAGATTAACAATCTCTTGCATACTTCTTTTCACTGCTTTTGCTGTCCTCACACCTTCCATATTGCTTCCCGTCTTACTTTCATTAGGCCTATCGCTTGTCATCATATGGGTTAACTATCTTTTAGTTTGCA
>JAHISI010000068.1 GCA_018818345.1 Patescibacteria group bacterium
AAACAACATCACCATCAGGATAGCAGTAACACTCCTGGAATTGGAAATCCACGATAACTACATCAGCATTAGCCTTAGCTTCAGCAATATTCGCAGTCATCTTCTCCAAGGAATATTCATTAGCTCCCGGTTTATCATTCCAAGCAATAGCACCTGTTTTGTATGTGGTATCGTACCAATTGTAACCAATAAAGGCTAAAGTAGTACCATTAACCTCTTTGTACAATATCTTTGAAGCATCCTCATTATTCAATCCTCCCCCAAAGTAATCCATCCCCAACGCCTTATACATCTCTATGGATCTACCATTATTTGCACTACCATAGTCATTGTTGTGATTCCCCGTTAATTCAACAATATCTACACCACTTGCAGTAATACTTTCCATGTATTTATCCTTTGCACAAAATCTCATTCCTGTTGAGATAATACACCCATCTACAAACGAAACCTCATTGGATATATGTGTGAGCGTAGCGTCAGATAAAAATGAGCCTAATTTTTCAGCAGGATAGTCATAGTTTTTAAGAGAGTCAATCTTAGCTCCCAAATCTCTAGAAATAGCTACAACACCAGACATATTAAGCTTTAAAAGACTTGCGACATCTGGAACAGTGCTATCCGTTGAAATATTCTTCTTAAGGATATCCAATATATACTGATCTACTCCCTCTGAAAGTGAGGCATAGAAACGAATATGAATACCTGCATCATGATTATCTAAGTAATATTGATCTCCAACCTTTAATATCTTCATACTAAAATTAAGATCTTCATAGGTGACTAATCCAACATTAGTGTCTGATTCCTTCATCTTAGCTACTAATGCTTCTACACTATCAATCTTCTGAGCATTAATATCATATTGATCCTTAAGGAAATTGATATATGTATCGCTTAATACATATACATTCACACTCTTAATATCTTCTTCATCTGTAGTGGTTTTCAATGAATACAAGTGTCCAACAGGTATTAAGGTCTCACTTAATACCTCAACATTACTATCTGTTTTCTCTGATTGTATGGTTATATCAGCCTTACTATCTACGAACTTGAATCTTTCTGTTTTCTCAAACACCATATCTTTTACATTTTCCATAGCTAACGTTTTATATTCCTCTGGAACACTTCCCTCAAAAGCCACCGTAAAGGAATCATATCTGATCTTGGGATTATGGAATGTTATTAGAGTATTAACAGTATTGAAGTTTTGTATGTACACAAAGACTAATGAACCAACCAATCCTAATATGGCTGCATACAGGGAAAGTTTTCCCTTTGGAGGCCTTTTGTATTTTATGTCGTTAATGACAATGGATTTCATAGTAAATAATATACCACACATTGCTGCATTACCATTTTGATTACTATGGGCCGAATATGGTATAATATAACTTACCTAGAAATAGGTATTAACTTGAATTAAAACTGCTATGAAAAAGTTATTAGTAAAAGGTAGAAAGACATTAAGCGTAATTGCTGTTGTTTTAGGTACTGGCCTAGTAGCTAGTATTATAAGTGATAAGATGCCTGTAAACTTAGTCTTAGCTGACCAAGGTCAGGTATCTGCTGTAAGTACAGAGTATATCTCTGTTGATAGTGCAGAAATCACTACAAACGAAGTAGCCGATGTTAGAGTAGCAAAAATTAAAGCATATTTAGCTAAAAGAGCTGCTCCTCTTGCTGATTATGCCAATGAATTTGTTGCTGCTGCAGATACATACCAGATTGACTACAACCTTGTTGCAGCTATATCTGTAATTGAATCTGAAGGTGGTAAACATACATTTAGACCTTACAACGCATGGGGTTGGGGTAAAAGTGGATTCTCTAGTTGGGAAGATGGTATTTGGGCAGTATCGAAAGGTCTCTCAAAATACTATGCAAAAGGTATGACTACCCCTAGAAGTATATCCTACTCTTACTGTCCTCCTTCAGCAGATAGTTGGGCTGCAAAGGTACAGTCAGTAATGAATAAAATTGAAGCTATGTAATTTGTAAAAGCCCTGGATAACACCAGGGCTTTTTTGTTAAACTTCCACTATGCAAACAATATTTTCTAAAATCCATGGATATGAGATTGGATATACCAATAAGGAAGAATTCAATATTCTTAAAGACGAGATATTCAACAAGGAAATATACAATATCGATATAGATCTTGGTCTTTATGCTAAAAAGAATTATTCTCCCGTTATATTTGATCTTGGCGCACATATTGGGCTCTCTATTTTGTACTTCAAGATTAAATATCCTAATTCAAAAATAATTGCATTTGAACCTAATCCAAACATATTTCCTATTCTTGAAGAAAATATTGAATGTAATGGCTTGGAAAATATCGAATTACACAATATTGCTCTAGGAAACAGAGATGAAGTTAGAGTTTTCTACATTGATAATTCAGGAAATGACAGTTTTTCAACTGGTAGTTTTAGTAAAGATGCTTGGAATGGGACACAAATATCTATACCCATCAATGTAACGTGTGAGAAATTAAGTAAATATATAACCTCAAATATAGATATATTGAAGGTGGATATTGAAGGAACCGAAACAGAGGTTTTGAAAGAGTTAGTAGAAAGTGACAAACTAAAATATATACAGAATATATTGATTGAATATCATCCCACAAATAATGGAAATCCTAAAAATCTCCTAAAGCTTCTTAATGAAAATGGTTTTGAAACAAAAACCAGAGCAGATGAATACGGTACTACTCTAATCAACATACTGGCCAAAAATATTTCTAAAGAATCTGCCTAATGGGCTTTTTGTGAATATTCTAGAAAGGGCTTTTCCAACCTTATGTGCATCATGCCTAACAAGACTTCTTTTTAATGTATCCCCTTTCTCTTTTTTGATATCATCGTTTGCAACTAGATCCTTTCTTACAATTGTACGACCCTCTGTATCTTCGATATCGTCTTTGATTAAATTCTCTCCATCTGCAATATATCTTTGGAATGCTTCTTTCGGAATTCTTCCATTGTTTAGAAGGATATAATCGATAGATCTACCAATATGTCCTTCAATTATCTTTACAATATCTTTTACACTTTTATGCCTTGTCTGCCCTATCTTGGTCATTAAATTCGATATATATACTATTTTCCCTTTTGAGAGTTTAGTCGCCTTCCCTATTCCTTCTACAAGAAGGTTGGGCAAGAGTGTAGTGTAGAGATCTCCAGGCCCAAGTATTATGTAGTCAGCTTCTTTAATAGCTTTAATAGCTTGAGGATATGCTTTTGCTTTTTTGTCTAGATAGAATTTCGTGATAGTTATATCCTTCTCAGGTTCATCAATGTAATGTTCACCAACTATTCTTGATCCGTCATCGTATTCAGCAACCAGTCTTACATCATCTAATGTAACAGGTATAACAGATCCTCTTACTCCAAACATCTGGGAAAGTGTATCTATCGCTTCAATCTCAGAACCCAAAATATCAGCCATTGCAATCATTAATAGATTTCCAAGGGTGTGGCCTTTCATATTTTCTCCATCTGAAAATCTGTAGGTCAGAAGCTTTCGAAGGTAGTTACTGTCATTGTCATCTGACAATGCTAAGATTGATTTTCTTACATCACTTAATGGGAGCAGACCGAATTCATCTCTAACAGCAGCATTGCTACCGCCATCATCCATCATACCAACTATAACGCTAAGATGAAGTTCTCTGTATTTCTTCAGGCCTTCGAGTACAACTGTGGAGCCTGTTCCTCCCCCTATAACTACTATATTCATATTAAGGAAAGTATAGCACTTTCGTGGTATAATGAAACGTTAATATAACAGAATTCCGCTATTATGCAACTTAAAATAGGATCAAAAGTTTTCTATCCATCACATGGTGCAGGTAAGGTTAAAGGTCAAAAAGATATTGAATTTAATGGAGAGATTAAGAAGTATTTTGAATTTGAATTGATCACAAATCCTATTAGTATATCAACTCCAGTAGACAATATTGATTCTTTGGGTATTAGAGAAGTAATGTCTACAAAACAGATTCTTGAGGAAATTAAAATCTTAAAGAAATCTCCTTCAAAAAATCCCAAGGTTACAGATTTCAATATTATGTTGAATATGTTTAAGGAGTTAGAGGGTAAGTCAGATATTAAATCTACTATGGAAATTATTCAGTATTGTAATTTCATTAGAAAACAGAGAGAGAAAGAAGGAAGATTAATTCCTACCAGTATTGAGAAACAGCTTGAAGAAGCAGTTAAGAATATTGTTGGAGAATTAGCAATAGCTTCTGACAAAACTATGGATCAAGCAAATGAACAGTTTGCCAAAGTTACTGGATTAAAGGTATCCCTTTCGGAATACTAAATCCAGATATTTTCCGTATGGTTATTTTGTTATTTCTACAAAGACTTCCACTTCTGTTAGCTTCAACTTTATACCATTCTCCAAAGCTTCAACTTTTTCAAATGTTTTAGCTAAAACAATCTTTTCAAGTTCTTCAAGATGAGATTCTATCAATGCCTCTATTTCCTTGCTTTCCGTCTGGTATTTAACAGTAATTTCCTGCCCCACCTGACACCCACTTTCTTTTCTAGCAACTTGTAAGCCTCTGGTCAGTTCATTTAGAAAACCTTCAGCTTTGAGTTCTTCTGAAATGTTTGTATCTAAAGTTACAAATACGATATCATCCCCTTGAGATTTGAAGCCTTCTGCTTCCTGAGCCTCCTTGGAATATATAACTTCCTTAACATTTAATTCTCCTTTTACAATATCTTGTAACTCAGAGTCCTCAACAGGTATTAAAGCTTGAGCTAATGGTTGTCTTACTTTTATTCGGTTTTCATCTCGTATATTTAGTCCCAAAGAACATATCTTTCGCATGTTCTCCATATCTGCAAGGAGTTTCTCATCCAACTTACTTTCGTCAACAAGTGGGAAATCTTCAAGATGTACTGATTCTTTCTCGTCAGCTACTAATGTTTGATATGCCGATTCTGCCAGGAATGGTGCAAATGGTG
>JAHISI010000069.1 GCA_018818345.1 Patescibacteria group bacterium
AGACTTTCTGTATTTCTTTAATATTTCTTTCTCATAATCTATAGCTATTGGTTTGAAAGTTCTCGCATATATGCCTGGTGCAAATTTTGAAAGATGCCCATATTGGGTTATTCTTCCTCCTTTTATTCCACATACTTTTTCGGGGTGGAATATTTGTATGAAATATCCAAGGCCATTTCCTTGTGGTAAGCCTTTGTAAAGCATTAATGTTTTATCTTCATTCAATGTAGGATATCTATGGTAGCTGGCTACTAGGTATCCACTGGCACTTGCGTATACTGGAGTTCCCCATTTGCATGCATAGTCTATTCCTTTGTGGAAGTAGTGTCCTCTGACACTGAGTTCCTGCTTTGAATAGAGGAAGCCCTCGGTTATATGGTAATCAGACTTAATGGGGTATTTTAAGTATTTAATATTTTTAATATTTGGCTCGTGTCTTTGTTTTATTGTAGCCATATATCATTATATCACGATATTTAACCCGCTTATATCTAATCAAACTTGCTGAAAGGAGAGTATGTTGAGTAGATTATGACCCCGCACTAATCTTTTGAGGCCAATTTTCTTCTTTTACTTTTTCTAATCGGTCTCCAACCTTCCAATTATCATATCTACTCTTATCTACCGTGATCTTGATCTCCTTACCATTATCGGTCTCTACAATGATGAGAAAATCTTCATCAGTTTTGTTGCTATTTGAAGTTTTTCCCAGTTTATTCATAACTGTACCTTTCCATTGCCGCTTCCGGCCTCGTACTATTAGGGATATTATTAAAACTGTGAAGGGGAGGATGATGAGAATACAGAAGCCCAGGAAGAATATTAATCCTTCAGCCATATATATAAAATATATAAACTTAGATAGGTAATATTAACCTACCTATATTCTCCTCTATACCTTGTCCTAAATCAAGTAGTGTCTGTTCGTCAAAGTGTTTGCCAATAAACTGTATACCAGTAGGCATACCATTAGATAACCCAGAAGGAACTGTTAATCCAGGTAATCCAACCTCAGAACTACCCTCTGCTAAAACATCCGCAATCTCTCCAAACAATGGGTTGTCTGCATCCTTGTCTCTTAGTGCTACCGATGGAGTAGTAGGAGCTACAATTGCATCATATTTCCCTAATACACTCTCCAAGTCTTCTCGTATTAACTGTCTAACTTGTTCTGATTTTTTGAAATATTCATCTGCATATCCAGCAGAGAGTGAGAATGTTCCTGTCATTATTCTTCTCTTAGCTTCCTCTCCAAACCCTTCACCTCTGGTAGATTCATAGAATATTTTTACATTTTCATTCTTACTGCCTTCTAAACCATATCTAGTACCATCATATCTAGCTAAGTTTGAGGATACTTCGCTCCTACAAGTGATGGTATACACGGCTATACCATACTTGGGATCCATAATGTTTACCTCTTCCACTATGGCACCTAAACTTCTTAATATATTTACTGCATTCTCAAAATTCTTTCTAACACCTTCTTCAATATCTAACTCTAAATATTCCTTAGGCAATGCTAATCTCATTCCTTTTATCTTGTTTACATCTAATTGTGCCAAGTAATCCTGTGTTGAGAGTTTTGAAGATGTAAAGTCATGTGGATCATATCCCGCTATTATACCTAACATATATGCAGCATCCTTTACAGTCTTAACTATTGGTCCTGGACAATCTAAAGATGATCCCATTGCTAATACTCCATACCTTGGTACTCTTCCATATGTTGGTTTTAATCCTACAGTTCCACACCATGAGGATGGTAATCTAATGGAGCCTGCAGTTTCTGTTCCTAGAGAGCCTGTACACATATCTGCAGCTATTGCAGCAGCCGAACCTCCACTTGATCCTCCTGGTAGTGTTTCTTTGTTCCAAGGGTTTCTAGTAGGCCCGTAATATGATGTTATTGTGGATGATCCATGGCAGAATTGATCTAGATTGGTCTTACCAAGAATAATTGCTTCTTCGTTTAGGATTCTTTGTGTTACAGTAGATTCATATACTGGTATATATCCATCTAATATGTGTGATGCAGATGTAGTTAGTATGCCTTTTGTAGAGAATACATCTTTAACTGCAATTGGTATCCCTGCAAGTTTTTTGTCTTTTAATGTTTCAAAGTTGTTGTCAAAATTTTCAGCTTTTTTTAATGCGTTTTCTGCATCTACAGTGATATATGCATTTAGCTCTTTGTCTAACTTGTCGATTCTTTGGAGGTAGTAATTAGTTACTTCTTTAGCAGATATGTTTTTTGTGAGTAGTTTTTCCCTGAGTTCTGTAATGCTAAGATTTTCCACCAGTTGTGTTAAGAATATATTAATTACTATGTAATTCTATCAGAGAACCCACAAAATGAGAATGGATATGGTGGCGGATACTAATGTTCCTACAATGGTTTGCATGATGGTATGTTTTTTAAGTATGACCCTTGAGGCTGCAATGAGTGGTGTGAAGAGGAATATTAGTGGTAGGAGGGTTGCGTATGGGAAGAGATACATAAGGGTAAAGAAGAGGACCGTTGAGTAGGTCATATGGCCACTCATTTTCCAATACAGGGTAACTATGGTTAAGACACAGGTTGCAACAAATATATTCAATGTCACGGGGATTAGCATAGTGTCTTTGAGAAGGAGTGTTAGGAGGAAGAGTATTAGATATCCAATTGTCGTTATGGTGAAGTAGAGTGGTCTTTCTTCTCGTTTGGTGAATTCATAGTCGGAGATCTTTCCCATTTTTCTAAGTATGATGAATGGAGCTATTGTAACAATTAGGTACAATAGCGGGAAAAGAAGCTTGTAGATTATGTTTACGTCAGATATTACAAAGGCAAGTGTAGGTGCTAATATCATGGTAAGGAAGCCGTTGAATATTTCGGATACTATTCTTGAGATTTTGGGTAGTAGGTTCTTTTTCATATATTTAAGTATTGTATATTAGTTTGGGAGAGAAAAAAAGGCACAGATGTCTGTGCCTTTTCTGAGATCAAATATATATTTATCTATCGTATATTTTGTTCTCTCTCTTCCTCTTCTTTTCTTCTTCTTGCGATTAAGAAGATTATGAAGGAAAGAAGTGTTGTACCACCTAGTACATATACCCACCATGGGATTGGTTTCCCATTGGTTTCTTCTTCTTCGGTATCTTGTGTACCTTTGACTTCTTCTTGAGTTTCAGGTGAGGTTGTTTCCTCTTCAGTGGTTTCTGCTCCTTGTACTTCTTCTTCAGGTGTTACAGCTGCTGCGAATACTGGAGCTTGTGTTGCAGCTCCTTGTACTGCAGGTACATCATTTACAGTAATACTTGCCGCGTATGGGTTGTTTCCAGTAACGATTGTATTGGAATCGCTTTGGTTACCTGCGGCATCAACTACGTAGTATGTAAAGATGTGTGATCCTACGCCAAGTGTGTTTATTAGGTCTGAGATATTCCATGTATATCCGGTTCCGAAGATTGGGAGGCATGTTTGTGTGTTTGTATCAATGACATAACAGACTTGTGCTAAATCATGGTTATCTGTTAATGCTAATGTTCTTGGTGTTGTATCTCCTACGGTGAATGTTGTTGCACCTAATACTTGAGCTTCTGGATTGGTATTGTCTACTATTATTCCAGTTACAAAGGTGGTAGCTAAATTCCCGGCAAGATCTTTACCAGTGAATGTAATATCATATTCTCCATCATCACCCAGTGTTGTATCCCATGTGTAGAGTGTTTGATCTGTCAATTCCCCAGTTGGTTTAGTTTCTAACATAACCTTGTTCCCAGTGCCTGTGTTCTTAATGGAAAGGGTATATATATCGGGATTTAAATCACTTAATGAACCAATGACATCTACTGTTCCATTGATTAAACCGGATGGG
>JAHISI010000070.1 GCA_018818345.1 Patescibacteria group bacterium
ATATCAAGTTATTTTAGAAAAAGCGAAAGAAGGACTGACTACTATCAAACCAAAGATTTCTAACAATATAGTTAAAGAAACTCCGAAGGTAGCTAAGAAGACCAGTAAGAAGAAAAAGAAGAATAAAAAACATTAATACTGTGATATCATATATACGCAGATATTAATTTGTTAGCAAATTACGGTGCAGAATATCATAAACGGCATATATCAAACCTTTTCATCATTTAGTCCAGCGGTCCTTTTCTTGTGCGTTATCATTTTTGGTATGTATGTGTGCTGGAGAGGAGCTATGGAGAGTAGGAAAGATCGTTCATCCATTTTTGATCTCTTCATTGTTTCAATCTTTCTTGGTCTGATTGCAGGAAGAACTATATATATCCTCTCAAATTTACAAGGCTTTTCTCAATTAATATGGTACTGGTTGCCATACGAAAGATATGGAAGCGAAGTGTATTGGTTTAGACTTTTACCATGGAAACTCTTTGATATCTTTGATGGAGGGCTGAATATCTTAGTCATGTTTGTTGGCTATCTCTTCACTGCAAGTTTCTGGTCTACTTTTGTAAAGAAATGGAGATGGAGTGATATGTTCCCGACAATATACTTCTCGGGAGAAGTTATGTTAAGTATGTCGTTCATTTTAATAGGACTAAGTAGCGGAAACTCAAGGTGGATCTATGAAGGTCTTGTGCTTTTAGTATTCCCGGTTGTATCAGTCGCATTAATTGGATATGTGAACAAGATTCAAAAGCCACAACAAGAAAAACGAATCTATGTTGCTGCAAATATTCTTCTAGTCGTTTTGTCTTGTGTAGCGATAGGGTATATATACTTTACGGGTGAAATGCAGTTTGAAAGAATTGCTACGATAGCTCTTTCTGTATGGACTTTAGGAGGGTTAATTTTCTTCATTAAGGATGCAAAACGAGCGAATGTAGTCATAGAGAAAGTATCTTCCGTAAGAGGAGTGGATATCAATCAGCCTATTAAATTACCAAGGTAACCATATATGCAAACTGTCCATATCGATCAAACAAATTATGGTGGGAGAGCAGATGTTTTTGTATCAAGTACATTTAATGTACATAGTAGGAGTTTTTTAAGAAATAACTGGGAACGGTTAATAACTA
Source organism: Patescibacteria group bacterium (assembly GCA_018818345.1). Classification (GTDB taxonomy): domain Bacteria; phylum Patescibacteriota; class Dojkabacteria; order SC72; family SC72; genus UBA12078. Next base: position 1,134 of record JAHISI010000070.1, read on the forward strand.
TTAATGGAAAAAGTGAAAAACCCTCTTACAAACTTAGGATAGGGGATGTACTAGAAGTCTTGGATCAGGATGTTGATAGGATATTGGAAGACAAGTCATATGACAAAATAATTCCTCAAAAAAAAGATTTAGATATTGTATATGAGGAAAAAGATTTTTTAGTTATCAATAAACCTAAAGGAATCTCCGTACACCCTGGAGTAGGAAATCCACAAGATACGCTAGCCAACTATGTTGCAGGATACCTTGACGCCAAGGGAGAATATGATGCAAGAATGGAAAGAGGCGGTATTGTGCATAGGTTAGACAAACCAGTCTCTGGCCTTATACTTTTTGCTAAGAATGCAGATGCCCAATTGTACTTTCAAAAGCAGTTTGAAGAGCATAAGGTAGATAAAGTATATCTGGCAAAAGTAGATGTCGGAGACAATGTGAATGCCGAACTTAAAGAAAAAATCCCTGCGAAACCATTAGATGCATCAGAAGAGTTAGATATCTTGGTAAAAAACAATTTTGAAACGGATCGCAGCTGGCTTAAGGTTGAGGGATACATTGGTAGAAGTACCATGAATAGGATGAAGATGATATTTAGAGCATATATCTTCAATCATGCTAGAACCGCGCTATCATATATCAAACCTTTGAGTGAGAATGAATTCCTCATAATCATTAAAACAGGAAGAATGTACCAAATCCGAGCAACATTGGAGTATCTAGGCGTACACATAATAGGGGATACAATGTTCAAATCATTGAAAGGAGGGGCTATCCCTGAAGCTATCGAATTAGAATCTGTTTTACTCTCGTGTAAGGATATGCAGGGGAATATGTTTTTAAAAAGATTGAAATGAGAAGACTTAGAGGTAAGGAAAAAACAAAAAAGAAATCAAACAAGAAAATAAACATCCAGAAAATATTAATATATACTGGAATAGTAGCGTTGATTCTTTTTCTAAGCATATATTTCTTAACTATTCTTTCTCTAAAGCTTTCTGATACTACTAAAGTTAATGGATCAAACCAATATTTACTCTCCCAGACCAAAGATGATACAAATACGACCTTGGTTGTATTGGAAAGTGGAAAGGACCAAGCAAAAAAGATTAGTGAAGCATATCTCTTTCTAACCAACAAAAACAAAGAGGAATCTATCCTAATATATATTCCTGGCTGGATGTACTATGGTGGACTAGAAGAAGATTTCGGAAATAGCGTAGCAGTTTCAAGCTTCAGATATGCGGGAGATTTCCTTCAAGAGGGAAGAGGTATCGAATATTCAATATGGCAAATCGGCCAGATGCTTGGTATTAAAGTAGACAACTATATTTGGTTCTCTCCTGATGGAGTAAAAAGCTACTCAAACATCTATGGCGATACTAGCGGGGTGGAAGACAAACTTAAAGAGTATTACAAAGTCTCTGGTGACGATGCTTTGAATGATCCATTCTTTAAACTCTCAACTATGTCATCCAAATATTCTATGTTTAAGAATATGTTTGGAATTCCCAAATTGATAGGTTTGAGTAAATCCGTATCCAGTAGTCTAAGCTTTACAGGATATCTTAATTTTTTTGCAGATCTAAATAAAATCGTATCATCAACAGAAACCTATGGTATTGATCTGTCATACTTTAGATATTCCACAGAAGATCTCTCAAGTAGTGGAGGACAGATTAGGTATATGAATACAACTGAGTTTGATTCTGTATATAGAGGACTAATTGCGAAGATAATAGATAGATCCCTTGAGAAAGAGAGAGTAAGAGTAGAGATATACAATGGAAGTGGAGTAGCTGGTGCTGCAAAACAGTTCGGAAGGAAGATTGAGAATGCTGGATGTGATGTGGTGAGATATGAAAATGCTCCTAAAACAATTGATCGTACAGTACTTTATATTGCTGATGAGGTAGGTTTCGCAAATTCGCTCAAAGTAGTGTCAGAGGTTCTCTCCGGAAGTTATGAGCTTGTAAATGGACGCCCAGAATTTATGACAACTGGGGATATTGTTGTTGTACTCGGACAAGATATTAAACAGATGTACAGTTTCTAATAATATTTGCTTAAATATACTTTTTCATCTAAAATTTCCATATGATTGCAGTTATGTTAATACTTCTCGTGTTTGCTGGGGCCTTTGTAGCCTTTGTCTTAATTTGGGGAAGTAAAACAAACAAAATTGAATTGAATGTATTTGAAGATATCAGGAGTCCATTAGTTTTGCAGGTATTAGTTCCAAGAGAGAATGACAAATCTGCACTTGCTGCTGAACAAATGTTTGCCTCAGTTCACGGTGTCCTTGGAGATATGATTAAGGGTGAGGACATAATTAGTTTCGAGGTTATATCTAGTGAAGAAGAAGGTATCCGTTTCTATATTGTTACTCCTAAACATCTAGCCAAATTTGTAGAAGGACAGATGTACGCTCAATATCCAAATGCAGATATTAGTTATGTTGATGACTATATTTCTAAGGCAAATGGAGATGAGGAGACGTTTGTTACTTGTGGCGAAATCGAGATGGAAAAAGATTCGATATTCCCAATAAAGACATTCAGAAACTTCGAAGTAGATCCTCTTGCGGCAATAACTGGCGCTATGTCTGATCTAGCGCGTGGGGAAAAAGCATGGCTTCAAGTCATAGTAAGACCAGTTTCAAACTATTGGCAAAAAGATTCAAAAAAATATATTACAGCCATAAGGGAAGGGAAAGATTTAAATGGGGAGTCCTTTTTTAGTAAGATTGCAGGTATATTTGCAAAGGTAGGACAGAGCTTGTCTACAAGTGAAGCTGGTCCTGTTAAAAAAGAAGTTGTTAAGCTTGAACCAGGGCAGGAAGAGGAGTTAAAGGAGATAGAAACAAAGATGCTTAAGCTTGGATTCGAGGTGAAGATCAGAGTAGTGACCAAAGCTGGAAGCCAGGAAAGATCCGAACAGATTCTCAGAGATGTTACTGCAAGTTTCAAACAGTTTACTACTGCACATTTGAATAACTTCATTCATTCTAAGCCTACTAAAACAGGTAAAGAGATATATGATGAATATGTAATCAGACATATGGATGCGGATGAGCCAGATATCTTAAACATTGAGGAACTTGCTTCTTTGTATCATTTACCTAACATTTCAGTTGAAACCCCAAATATAGCATGGAGTAGATCTAGAAAATTAGAACCACCTATGAATTTGCCAAAGGCTAAGGATGGGGATGTTACGGTATTTGGAGAAACCGACTATCGTGGAGCAGTGGTACCATTTGGTCTTAAGAAGGCCGATCGAGCTCGTCACTTCTACCTTCTTGGTAAAACTGGTGTAGGTAAGTCTACAGTCTTCAAAAATATGTTCATATCTGATATTTTAGCTGGGGATGGAGCCTGTTTTGTTGATCCACACGGAGATACTGTTGAGGATCTTCTTGACCATATCCCTCCTAATCGTATTGATGATGTTATCTACTTCAATCCTACAGATGTTGATCATCCAGTGGGTTTCAATCTTCTGGAACTTAGAGATAAATCACAAAGAGATTTAATTGCCGATGGAGTGGTTGAGGTGTTCAAGAAACAGTTTGGAGACTCTTGGGGTCCAAGACTACAATATATTCTTACTAATACAGTAGCGACGGCCTTAGAGGCTCAAGGAACTACACTACTAGCTGTGTTGAGAATGCTTACGGATAATAGCTATAGAAAATTCATATTAAAACAGGTAAATGATCCAATCCTTTACAAATTTTGGTCAGAAGAATTCGCTCAGATGTCTCAAAATCCAAGATTACTTGCTGAGGCTGTTGCTCCAATACAGAATAAAGTTGGACGATTTGTATCATCTGCAGTTACTAGAAATATCATTGGTCAGGTAAAGTCTACAATAGATCTCAGAGAGATTATGGATAACCGAAAGATTCTTTTGGTAAATCTTGCTCAGGGTAGACTGGGAGAGGAAACAGCATCATTGTTAGGAGGCATGATCATTACTCGATTGCAGGCTACCGCAATGGAAAGAGTTGATATGCCTGAGGCTGAAAGAAAAGACTTCTTCTTGTATGTGGATGAATTCCAGAACTTTGCAACAGAATCGTTTGCAAAGATTCTGTCAGAGGCGAGAAAATATCACCTAAGTCTTACAATGACAAACCAGTATATCGATCAATTACCTTTAACAGTAAGACAGGCAATCTTCGGTAATGTGGGAACTTTGGGTTCATTTGTTGTAAGTCAATCGGATGCTTCTATATTGGAAAAAGAGTTTGCACCAGTAGTATCTTCAGATGACTTGGTATCTCTTGATTCCCATGCTATGTATGTAAAACTATGTATTGATGGTATGACATCTATACCATTTAGTGCGAAATCCCTTCCTGTAAGATATCAAAAATTTGATTGTAAGCAGGAGATAATAGATAAATCAAGAGAAAAATATGGAATGGACAGGGAAGTTATTGAAGACAAGATACAAAAGTGGAGTAATCAAACATATAGTGAAAAGGGTAATAGATCGGTTGCTGTAAATGATGGGCAGAGGCCATCAGAAA
>JAHISI010000071.1 GCA_018818345.1 Patescibacteria group bacterium
ATACCAATGTATCTCCGATACTTACACCTCGAGGAGCAATTATATATCTTTTATCTCCATCTGCATACATTAAAAGTGCTAAGAATGCTGTTCTGTTAGGATCAAAGTAAAAACCTTCAACCTTACCTGGGACTCCAAATTTCTCTCGCTTGTAATCTACGACTCTAATTCTTCGCTTGAAACCACCACCTCGGTGTCTAACAGTAATTTTTCCTTGACTGTTTCTACCAGAATTTTGGTTTTTAGCAATTGTTAAACTTCTAGGACCTTTTTTCTTAGACAAACTAGATCTGTCCTCAAGTCTGGTATTCCTTAATGTCGAAGTTGTTGGTTTAAATGTTTTGACTGCCATTGTTATATATTTAAGAATTCATCGATTTTATCACCTTTTTTAAGGGTAACCACAAACTTAACCATATCGGACTTTCGAAGTGTTCCGTTAGTCTTAAGGTTTCTATGTGACTTTCCTGGTCTTACTACACTGTTTACTTTTTCAACATGTACTTTATATTTCTTCTCAACTGCCTTACCTATTTCAATTTTATTATTACCTCTTGTTACCAAAAATGTATATTTGCCACTTGCATTAGCTAAGTTATAGCTTTTCTCGGAAACAACAGGTTGTAATTGTATTTCTTTATTTTCCATTTGTTAGTCTTTCTTCAAGAATATTAACTGCATCTTGGTCTACAAGAATATTTCTTGCAGATACCAAATGCTTTGTATTTATCTTTGCAGGTGTAATCACTGTTATATTTTCAACGTTATTTAAGCTCCTCTTTACTTCAACATTGTTAGTTATTACCAAAGCTTTCTTTCCAACCTTCTCTTCTAATGCTTTTCTAATCTCTTCCTTAGGCATAGTGACAAAGTTTAGTACTTCATTTCTCAATCTCTCTGACAACATAATACATGTTGCTTTTCTTGCCATCTGTTTATTAATCTTCTTACTCCAGTTCTTGTCATTAGGTGTAAATGTAACACCACCACCTACCCATAGCGGGGATCTTGTAGAACCCACTCTTGCTCTTCCAGTTCCTTTTTGCTTCCATGGTTTTCTACCTCCACCTCTTACATCACCTCTTGTTTTCGCATTAGATGTTCCTTTTCTTTCATTACTCATGTAAACATACAACACTTGTGCTACTAAATCTCCATTGAAAGGCACTTCCCAAACAATTGGGTTTAGTTTAACCTCTTGTGTTTTTGGCTTTACTTCTTTAGTTGTGGTTGTAGTTACTTTTGTTTTTTCCATTATTATTCGCTAAATATTGCAATTAGATCTCCTTTAGAACCTGGAACTGGTCCAGCAACTAAAAGATATGTTTCTTTAACATCAACGATTTCTTTCTTTTTTAATGTGATTGTATCTTGTCCCATTCGTCCACCCATTCTCTTACCTTTTAATACTCTTCCTGGATCGGTACCTGCACCAATTGATCCTGGATGTCTTTCTCTATCTGATTGACCGTGTGTTTTAGGTCCTCCAGCAAATCCCCATCTCTTAACAACGCCTGCAAAACCTTTTCCTTTTGATATTCCAGTTATCTCAACTTTATCTCCTGCAGTAAACATATCAGGCTTGATCTCATCTCCTATCTTAATATCTGCAACACTTAACTCTCCTTTAAAATATCTTCTTAGTGCTGGGACTTTCTTAGTTTCTTTGTATTTTCCTGCTAATGCTTTGTTTGAATGTTTCTTTTCTCCTAATCCTAGTTCAAAACCCATAGGTTCAATGAATGACAGCACACAATCTTTAACATCGATAACTGTTACAGGGACAACTTTCCCCTCGCTATCGAATACTCGTGTCATTCCTTTTTTTATTCCAATTAACGCTTTCATCTTTTTTATATGTATATTATTGTATTTCGACACCAACTCCTGCAGGCATTTGTAGGTGCTGTAGAGCATCTATAGTCTTTGGAGTAGGATCAATGATATCTATTACTCTTTTATGTGTATTTATCTCAAAATGTTCAATTGAGCTCTTGTAAATAAATGGCGATCTGTTGACAGCTATTTTTCTTTTTCGGGTAGGCATAGGAATAGGGCCAGCAACTTTAGCACCTGTGCTTATTGCGGTTTCTATAATGCTTCTAGCAGACTTATCTACTACTACTGAATCATAACCTTTCAACTTTACTCTAATTTTTGCAGTACTAGCCATTATTTAAAAGAGCTAAATTAATTACATAGTGAGGCGGGGGTTTATTCCCGCCTCATTACATTGCTTACTTAACAATCTCGGTAACAACACCTTGACCAACTGTTTGTCCACCCTCTCGGATAGCAAATGTTAAGCCTTTTTCAATTACTACAGCAGCAACAAGCTTTACGTTAAATTCGGTATGGTCACCAGGAGCTACCATTTCGGTACCTTCTTGTAGCGTGACTTCACCTGTAACATCAGCTGTTCTGATATAGAACTGTGGTTTGTATCCAGATACGAATGGAGTATGTCGTCCACCTTCTTC
>JAHISI010000072.1 GCA_018818345.1 Patescibacteria group bacterium
CTTTGTCGATATCCCAAGAATCCTCTGTAACTCGGTCAAAGATGGAGCACATGTATTAGCTATAAAGAAATCACGTATGGCCTTAAGCACTAATATCTGCTTTTCTGTTAATATATCTCCCATATGTATACCGTTGATAAATTATTTATATATACCAGTATACCCAATTGGTATACCCTTGCAACTACCTGTAGTATACCCCTTGTAAACCACCTGACATGATAGTATCCTTATTTATATAAATAATTTAATTGTGGTGTTACTAATATGGCAGAAGAAAAGCAAGCCAAAAAAATATTTACATTAGATGAGATTAAGTACAACGAGAAAAATCAGTGGATGGGTGTACTCGCATGTATCCCTATTGTTGGCCTTATCCTTATGCTCGTAGAGAAAGATGATAATTTCGTAAGATATATGGGAGCACAATACACATTAGTTGGCGTATTGCAGTTATTTACATGGGTCCCAATTATCGGGTGGTTGATGGCACCTCTTACAATGGTATTGATCATTGTTGGTATGGTGAAAGCTTACAAGGGGGAGAGATTTGATGTTCCTGTAATCTCAGGACTTGCATTAAAATTACTCTCTGCTATCTAATAGATAACGGATTGAAATAGCTATATAAAAGGGAGACTAAACATCTCCCTTTTTTCTTTTTCAATGTTGTGTTAAAATCTCACAGTTATCGGGGTGTAGTTCAGTTGGCTAGAACGCTGCGTTTGGGACGCAGAGGTCGCACGTTCAAGTCGTGTCACCCCGATACTCTCATTAATCAATTTCCACTCAGAAAGAAAACTGTACACCCTACCAATACATTGGCTTTTCTATTTATATTGCATTCCCTATTGAAAGAATCTAAAATAAAGATATATATAACTTAAGACCGTATTTATATGACAGCACTATACATAATATTAGGAATTATATTACTCTTGGCAGTAATACTAGTTTCTCTTTACAATAAGCTCGTTAGACAGAAGGTCGTAATCGGCGAAGCATCTGCAGATATTGAGACAATGCTAAAACAAAGATACGATATGATCCCAAATCTTGTATCTATAGTTAAGGGATACGCACAACATGAGAAAGGTACATTTGAATCAGTAACCGAGTTAAGAAGCAAAGCTATGAACGCAGGTTCATTTGAGGAGAAAGCTCAACTTGAAGATCAACTCTCCAAAGGTCTTTCAAAAATCTTTGCATTGGCAGAGAACTATCCTGAACTAAAGGCAAACACAAACTTCCTTGAACTTCAAACTACCCTTAAGGACTTAGAAGATAGTATCCAGAAATCTAGAAGATTCTACAATGGTACTGTTAGAGACTTTAATACAACCATCGTTGTATTCCCTAACAATATTTTAGCCAACATGTTAGGTTTCAAGGCAGAACCATTTTTTGAAGCTTCAGAAGAAGAGCAAAAGAACGTCGAAATAAAATTCTAAGGATAAAATATGAAGAAACTTTTCTGGGCACTTTCATTAGTACTGGGAGTAATTTTAATATTACCTTCTAGTGTCTTTGCTCAGAGCTCTTCTGATTATGTAAATACTTTTAATAGCGATGTAACTCTAAACCAAGACGCATCTATATCCATCAAGGAGACTATTGATTATCACTTCACCACATATAAACACGGGATATATCGAGAGATTCCTGTTAATTACAAAGTCGCTGGCTCATTCACGAGGCCTACATTATTAAAGTTAAATGATCTTTATTATTTTGCGAAAGGCTATCCAAGTGACACATACTCCTCATACGAGAGAAGCAATAGCAATGGTTATGCTGTATTCAAAATTGGAGATGCTGATACAACAATAATTGGCGATTATACCTATGTATTAGATTACAAACTTAAATATGCTATTAACTACTTTGATGATTATGACGAGCTCTACTTAAATATCACAGGTACAGGATGGGAAGTTCCTATTAATAATGTAGTTGCAAATATAACTGTGCCAGGTGATATAACAGATAAGCTTTGTTACACAGGAGCAACTGATTCAACAGCATCTGATTGTATATTTAAAGACTTAGGAAACAACCAGGTTTCAGTTACTGCCAAATCCTTAGCTACCTATGAAGGATTGACAGTTGTAATAGCAATGGCAAAAGATACGATAGCTAATACAACAAATCAACAGAGAATTCAGGCCGTTATAGCTAATCTCGGTATATTTCTTCCAATATTAGCGATAATAGCTGTAATAATTATATCTCCAAAAGTAAATAAGAATAAAAAGATAACTGTTATCCCTAACTACGATGTTCCCAAGGGAATGAATCCTCTTCGAAGTGGTTTTGTATACAAGAAGAGTCTTCTCAATAGCACAATTACTTCTCAAATTATTAATCTCGCAATAAACAAGTACCTTATCATTAAACAAGTCTCGAATAAGAACTATGATCTAGTTAAAACCGAAAAAGAGGCTCCTACAGATCCTGAGGAAAAGATTCTTTATGATGGTCTATTCAAAGGTGGAGATACTGTTAGTTTGAAAAGCCTTAGTACCTCTTTCTATACAACAGTTGCGTCATTAAAATCTTCCACAGAGAGACGAATGTATGAAGAAGAATACTTCTCTAAGAGTCAAAGGAATATCTCAAATAGATTCCTTGCAGGAGGATTTATTGGTATTTTCCTTTGTGTAATAACTGCCACCTACTGGTCTATGAACGCAGCCATGAGCTGGTTCTGGGGTATATTAATATCTGCAATTATTGTTCTCATCTTCGCTTCAAGAATTGATAAGAGAGATACGAAAGGAAATGAGCTCTTTTATGAATTAGAAGGCTTAAAGATGTACATTAATACCGCTGAGAAAAAGAGGATTGAGTTTCATAATGATCCTAAAAAATATCTTGGGTTGTTTGAAAAGCTTTTACCATATGCAATGATATTCGGGTTAGAGAAGAAATGGGCTAAACAGTTCGAAGATTTATATACTGAAGAACCATACTGGTACCAAGGAAATGCAAATATGTTTAATGCATATCTCATGACCAACGCACTAAATCATATGAATCAACAAGTAGTAGCCCACGCTACACCAAGCAATAGTGCAAATGGATTTGCATCCTCACATGGTGGATCTGGTGGAAGTGGCTTCAGCGGAGGAAGCAGTGGTGGTGGTTTTGGTGGAGGTGGTGGCGGTAGCTGGTAAGGCTTACCACTTCACGGTATATCCCTTTAATGTAGTTCTAATATATGAATATATGTAATAAAGAAAGTACATAGGTTTGTTAATTGCAAAATCCCTACTATGCATATATGTTATCTTCTTCCCTCCAAGGCTTTCCTTAAATGAATTAACTCCCCTCCATGGATGCTTATTCCCTGTATAGTTTGATGGGGTCATACCTCCAAAGAGATCTAATATCTGCAGTCCCAATTCTTTAGCAAGCTTGACGGATTCCCAGAACAACAAGTATGTAACTCTGATATTTTTTTCTCTGAATTCGGTATCACTACCAGCCTGATATATATGCATATATTTACCAAACACAGTACATTGCCAAATACTAATTGGCCTATCCTGATAATACCCTACAATCATGTAACACATATTATTATCTACCTGAATCTGTAATTCCTTAAGAAGTAACTCTGCAGGTCTATCTACATACCCTTTATTCTTCTTTGTTTGTTCATGGAAAATCTTGAATGTTTCAAATTGAGAATTATCATTAAACACCCTGACGGAGATATCTGGATTCTTTGCTAATTTGTTAATATTATTCCTAGTCGAATCTGTCATATCATGCCTTAATTCCTCTTCTGATTTGCTAAGATCAAAATATTGGGATACAAGCGCATCAATATTTTGGATAGGGGCTTCAACTGCAAAATTCTCAGCATATACTTCATTAAGAGTAGAATCTTCTTCAATTAAAGGGGATGTACGTACCATGAAGCATCCATTCGTGCGTCCTAGCTCCTTACAGAAGGTCATTATTTCGCTCCAATCCGCCTTATTTGAATTTTTCAACAATGGGGTATGTTTACACTCCAAAAACTTACCAAATATCTTTGAATGCCCAATATTCCCTGCAACTATTCCTTGAAATTCATTTTCCCTAAAAATCATATATCTGAATGTCTTACCCCCTACTTCGCTCAAATATTTGTATCTTGCACTGCTATTAAGAAATGAATAGGTCGGGAGAGTTAATACTGAATCATTCCATTCCTGTTCGTTGGTTACTTCTCTAAATTCTAAATTAGGCATTTTGCTAGTTACTAAATTTAAAAGATTTTCCATTTTCATTTACAATCTTAGCTATTTCAATAGCCTCATCATCCTCTAGATCAATATTTGTTGGAAGATTTAAGATTGATTTAACCAACACTTCTGCTTTAGGACAACTCCCGCTAACATACCCTACTTTATCTAAATTCTCATGCATTGGAAATACCATAGTGTTATACCATCGTCCACATATATATTGTCTATTCTGTAAAGCTTTCATTACTAAAATTGGGTTTTGTAAGAGAATCGGATATCTGAGCAGATGCTTTGTATTCGTTTTGTTAGCTATTTCCAGAGACAGCTTTTCATTATATATATTCACAAGCTCTTCTCTTCGGTTATTAATATAGTCACATTTCTTAAGCTGATTTAACAGCAATGCACTTTGTACATCACTAATTCTGTTCATAATTGGCGTTTCTTCAACACTACTTGTTGCCTGTTGTTTAATCATTCCTAACTTCCTGAATATCATAACTAATGCCTTACCTAAGGTAATCCGTTTTTGAAAAGGAAGAATTGGCGTAAAGTAATATTTCTTAATCATGCTCCATAATTGAATATATTTTGCATTGTACAATGCCTGTTTAGGATTTTGATCTTCAATATTCAAGTACAAATCCATAGCTATTTTCTTGAATTGAGGATTATTAACAACTACTAACCCTCCTTGTACAGCACTAATACCCTTGTCTTGAGCAAAACTGAAGAAAGAAATGTCACTATATTTGTTAATATCTGTCTTGCTGTAATCGGTATAGAAAAGATGAGCACAATCCTCAATAATATATATATTATGTTTCCTGGCTATCTCTGAGATCTTTTTCATATTTGAGATATTCCCAAATGTATGTTGAACAACAATAGCCCTGGTTTTAGATGTAATCTTCTTTTCTAAATCAGTGACATCAATATTGAAATCGTTTTCATTGATATCTACATATACAGGCCTAGCATTTAACCAAAGAATAGGAGTAATAACCGCAACACATGTCATAGCCTGAATGATAACTTCATCATTAGGATTAATTCCTAATGTCTTTAGCGCAAAATACAAAGCCTCTCTACCTCGATTAAAAAGATACATCTCTTTGCTCTTAAAAATACCTTCCAAAGATTTTTGTAATACGGATATACTACTTGAAAGATTCTCTTGGCCATTTAATATCCTTTTTGCCAGTTCTAAGTCATCTGCCTGGGTTGTAGGTATGGAACCAATTAATGTGGGCATTAAATTCGGTTGATTAAAAATAAACAAGGCTGTTTTGGAAGTTGAATATCATTTTTTCTCCAATCAGCAATACTCATTGTTTTAATATATCCATCCTCACCGCCAACATTTAAAGCAATACATAGGTAAGTATTAGGATTACAAACTGAAACAGTATGCTCATACAATTTTTGATTGCGGTAGGGGGTGTCCATAAATATCTGAGTTTGACCTAATTTCAAAGCTAAACTTTCAAAAAGTCTAATTCTCTTCCTTAACTCTTCAACATCCTTGGGAATATATCCATTGAATGCAAAGCTCTGACCATTTAATCCTGAACCCATTAAAGCAAGGATAATAGAAGAAGGTCCGACAAATGGTACAACTAAAATATCTGCGTTTTGAGCTTCAATAACTAATCTAAACCCTGGATCTGCAACACTTGGTGAACCAGCATCAGACATAAGGCCAACATCCTCACCTGCATACAGAGGTTTGAGAAGTTCCCTCAAGCCATTGTTCTTTGTATGTTCACTAAGCTCCATCATAGCTATCTCACGCATTGAAGTTTCCATTTCTAGTGTACCAAGATTTCTTCGAGCATTCTTTGGTGTTTCAACAACAAAGTTTTTTAGCTTAACAATTTTCTCAATATCCTCCTTAAGAAGAATATCCTTAAGTTCTCGATTATCAATTGGAGTAGGTATGAGGTAAAGTGTTCCTGTTTTCATTAATATGTCCTTTCAAAGTTTTTATCAATTAAATCTAATGTCAATTTCCATATTGCAGGCCTCCCATGAGGACAGCTGTATGGATTCTGACATTTAACTAGCTCATTAAATATACTTATCATCTCACTTCTGTCTAACTTCTTACCAGATCTTACACTAGTATGACATGCAATGGTTGCTAATATATCGTGTCTGAGCTTTTCAAAGTTCTGTTTAAGTATAGCTGGATTGTCTGCTAATTCAAACATCTCCTTAAACATCTTTTCAATATCAAATGTAAACTCAACTGGAGTTGTATTCAGATCAATTCCGTTAACAGTAACTTCGTAACTAAATCCTAAATCACTAAAGAATTGCTTGTATTCCTCTAGGAATAGTTTTTCCTCTGGGGTAAAACTTAGTTGTTGCGGGACCAATAGTGTTTGAATGTTTTGATTATCCTTTTCATTCTTAGATATTCTCTCGAAATTGATCCGCTCTGCTGCTGCATGCTGGTCGATAACCCAGAGTCTTTCATCAATGAATTCAATAACTATATATTTATCAAATATCTGGAATAGATTTGTAAAAGTTCCACTTTCATTAAGGGAGATAGTGTTTTCATCGTTCTTGAAATCAAAGTTCATAGGGCCTTGTTCCATAGCCTGTTTTGAAAACAAAAGGCTATCTCTAACAGACGAGGCTTTGTTGTTAAAAGAAATATCTCCACTTCCACCATTCATATATGGTCTATTGTTACTAGAAGTATTCCCCTTACTCACAAATCTACTTCTTACATCAGCAAAGCTGTTTTGATTCATATTGGGAGTCTCGCTAGTTCCTTCACCCGATGTTGTTTTAGGATTGTATGAAAGGGCTTTTTCTAGTGTGTGTTGAACTGCTTCCTGCACAGCAGAGTAAATTCTGAATGCGTTCTCAAATCTAACCTCTTCTTTTCTTGGATGTACATTAACATCCACGAGATCAGGTCGAATTGTAAGATTCAAAACAAAAGGAATCTTCTCTCCAAATGGAAGATATCTGGAATACCCCTCGTATACAGCCCTTACAATACCACGCTCTGTAATTGGTCTACCATTAATGAATACATACTGTTTCATTACCTTAGACCCATGTAAAGAAGGATGAGCTATATAACCATTCATAGAGATACCGGAGCCATCGTAGAAAATAGCTAAGCCTGTATTGTCTGGAAATATATCTTTAACTCTCTCTAGCTGTACAGTACCATGTTTAGTATCCTTAACCTCAGGTAGATCTAGAACCTTCTTACCATCCTTTTCCAATACAAAATGAATATTGGGATATACAAGGAAATATTTGGCTAACAATTCATATATCTTTCTGTATTCCGTCTGCTCAGATTTAAGATATTTCCTTCTTGCAGGAATGTTGTAGAAAAGATCTTCAACTTTTACAGAAGTACCCTTCTCTCTCGCACTCTTTTTAATTTCCGATTTACCATTCTCGCTGAAGCCGATCTCATACCCAATCTGATCCTCTTCAAATTTAGAAACTACCGTTACCTTTGCTATCGAAGTTATGGTCGAAAGCGCTTCACCTCTAAACCCCATACTCATTAAAGTATTTAAATCTTCAATACTTCTTAGCTTTGAAGTTGTATGCGCATCAAAGATATCATCAAGATTCTCTTTTGGGATACCAATACCATCATCACTAATCTCAATCATCTTCATACCCCCACCATTAATGCGTATTGTGACTTTCCCAGCCTTAGCGTCAATTGCGTTGTCTAGCAATTCTTTTACAACTGATGCTGGACGTTCAATAACCTCGCCTGCTGCTATTTGATTCACCACCTCTGCTGTTAATCTGTTTAATTTTGGTCTTTCCATATGTATGTATTTTAACACAAACACATATCTGCTAAAATCGTTCTATGGATTCATTCAATTTACGGGCACCCTATGAGATTTCACCTGACCAACAACAGGCTACAAACGAACTGTTACAAAATATTGAGAGTGGAAAGCGAAGACAAACATTACTAGGTGTAACTGGCTCTGGCAAAACATTCGTTATGGCGAATGTAATACAGAAACTAGATAGACCTACTTTAATACTCTCACACAACAAAACATTAGCCGCGCAATTGTATGAAGAATTTAAAGAATACTTTCCAGAAAACTCAGTTAAATATTTTGTATCCTACTACGATTACTATCAACCAGAGGCATATATTCCTTCAAAAGACCTATACATTGAAAAAGAATCACAAGTAAACAAGGCTATAGAGAATCTTAGGTTTGGAGCTATGAATTCAGCATTAACCAGGAAAGATACGATTGTAGTAGCTTCAGTATCGTGTATCTACAATATTGGAGATCCAGAGAACTATGAGAACAAATCTTTGGAATTAAGAAAAGGTCATGATTTCAATCTAATTGATTTGGCAAGAGAACTTGTAGCTATGAGGTATGTAAGAGATACATATGATTTTGATACTGGAGTATTTAGAATTAACGGAGATACCGTAGAGATATTCCCACCATATGAAGAATATTCAATTAGAATTGAGATGTTTGGAGATACAATCGAAAATATATTTAAAGTAGATCCAATATCCAAGCACAAAATACAAGAGATGAAGGAGATTTTAATCTTCCCTGCTACATCATTGGTATATTCAGATGATGTTATAAAATCTGCCGTAGGAAATATCCAACGTGACCTAATACAAAGAGTATCTTTCTTAAAGAATATTGGCAAGGATGTTGAAGCTTACAGATTGGAACAAAAAACTAACTATGACATAGAGATGCTTCAAGAGGTTGGATATTGTAAGAGTATGGAAAACTATTCCATATATTTTGATGGTAGAAAGACTGGTGAAGCACCATATACACTTCTCGATTACTTCCCTAATGACTATTTGATGTTCATCGATGAATCCCATATTACAATTCCTCAAGTTGGTGGTATGTACAATGGGGACAAAGCCCGAAAAGACAACCTAATCGAATATGGATTTAGACTACCAAGCGCTAGAGATAACCGACCCTTGAATTTTAATGAATTTGTAAAAAAACAAGGTACAACAGTATATATATCCGCAACTCCCTCTGATTATGAATTACAGGATAGCAACAAGAATGTCGTAGAGTTACTTACAAGACCAACTGGTTTGGTAGATCCAGAAATTGAAATTAGAAAAACAGAGGGACAAATTGATGATGTAATTGCAGAAATTAATCAGAATGTAGCAAATGGTCAAAGAGTTTTGGTTACTACATTAACTAAACGAATGGCAGAAGATCTTACGGACTATCTTAAGGATGCTGGGATTAAAGTACAGTATTTACATTCAGATATTGATACGGTTGAAAGAGTTGAGATTCTTAGAGAGCTAAGATTGGGTAAATATGATGTAATTGTAGGCATTAATTTACTCAGAGAAGGAATCGATTTACCGGAGGTATCGTTAGTGATAATCTTAGATGCAGATAAAGAAGGGTTCCTTAGATCTAAGACAAGTCTCGTACAGACCATTGGAAGAGCTGCAAGGCATGTACAAGGCCGAGTTATCATGTATGCGGATAATATGACGGAAAGTATGAAATATGCTATTTCTGAGACCAATAGAAGAAGAGAATATCAGAAAAAATATAATGAAGAGAATGACATAACCCCTACTTCAATTATTAAAGAAATAAGAGGATCATTAGTAGAGAAAGAAGAAGAAATAAATGTTGATGATGAATATGTTGAAAAATTAGACCAAAAACAGAAACGATTGTTAATTAAGAAATTAGAAGCTAAGATGTTACTTGCTGCAGACAGTATGCAATTTGAAAAAGCAGCAGAATTAAGAGATCAAATTAAAGAGATCCAATCTAATATTAATAATTAAAATATGTTCCACCTTTTTAAGAAGAAAATTGGTCTAGCATTAGGTGCTGGTTCAGCAAAAGGACTTGCCCATATCGGAGTTATAAAAGAATTAGAAAAGAATAATATCTCCATAGACTATATTGCTGGCACAAGTATAGGCTCTGTTGTCGGTGGAATGTATGCACTCACAAAGGACATAAAAGTTATTGAAGAGCTTGCATATTCAAGTGGATACAAGGAGATGTTCAATGCGTTCTTTGACCCATCATTAAAATCAAGCGTATTTAAAGGTGAAAGAGTATTAGATCTTTTAGATGGATATATCGGCAAAAGCACTCTTATTCAAGATACTAAAATTCCCTTTGCAGCAGTAGCAACAGATTTGAATACCGCACAACCAATTATTTTAAGCGAAGGAAACCTGTTAGAAGCCATTAGAGCCAGTATCTCAATTCCTCTACTTCTTAAGCCTGTACAGTACAGGGATACGGTTTTAATTGATGGTGGTAATACCAACCCTGTACCAGTTGATGTTGTAAGACAAATGGGGGCACAAAAAGTTATTGGTGTTAATCTCTATGCACAGAAATTCCCTCGCAAATTAGATATTGAAAAGCTTTCATTCGTCGATGTTATAAATGCCATGATTGATACCTCTCTCTACAATATGTCCATGGCTAGTATGAGGCAAGCCGATGTTGCATTGAATTTAAATGTTAACCCTAATTTGCCACTTACAGCCATTGCTGATGACCCATCGGAATTAATAATGATTGGTGAAGAAGCAACAAAAGCTGCAATGTCTAAGTTAAAACTGCTTTAGTAAAAATATATTATGTGGCCATTTATCCTAAATATTGGAATACTTGTTGCGAGTATCGTTGCACTTGTAAAAGGGGCAGAAATGTTCATCAACCAATCTTCAGCCCTTGCTAGAAAATATCACATTCCAGAATTTTTGATTGGTATAACTATTGTTGCGTTTGGCACTTCCCTACCGGAATTTATCATTAGCCTTGTAGCTGCTGCTGAGGGTAATGTGGCCGTTTCTACAAGTAACATTATTGGCAGCTGTATTGCGAATATCGGCTTTATCCTTGCTATAACTGCACTCTTTGGGGCTATA
>JAHISI010000073.1 GCA_018818345.1 Patescibacteria group bacterium
AGGATATTATTAAACAAGGAAGAGATTATCCAGAACTAGAAGATCGAGAGAAACTAGGTCAAAGCACAATATTGAAATTAAAGCATAGTATTGAGGATCAACAAAGTGAAGTAAATGAAATGAAATCGATGCTTGAACAAAAAAATAGAGAAATTGCTATCTTAAGAGAAGAAAAAAATATCCCCTTTGTAACGCAATCATTTCTTGAAGGAAAAGGAAATGTATATTATGGAAATGTTGACAGTAAAAATTCTACACCTGAACCCCAATTACAATTATCATGGTTAGACAAGTTATCTTACTTCATACAAAAATTCTCAAAATGACTCCAAAACTATTTGCCAAAAGACTAAAACTCGCAAGAGAGGAATATGGATATTCTCAAAAACAGTTGGGATTAAGAATAGGGTTGTCGGATAAATCAATTAGTATTTATGAAAAGGGTTCTGTATATCCACCAGTTTCCAACCTTATGAGGATAGCTAAGGAATTAAAGAAGGATTTGGATTATTTTCTTAAAGACTAACGAGGAGGGGTTAGCCAAACCTTGGTTTTCTTTATAAATTTTTTAGAAATCTCTATTCCACCCCATATAGCTAAACCAGAAATCCCCAATATTACTAATATTTCTATAACTACCAATATTGTATATTCTGGAGTGATTGGTTGTGAGACCAAACCATTACTTAATTCTAATGAATTATTTACTGTGTTGGTATAGTTAGTATCATATTGCCAAGATATTACAGTGGCATTGATATTGTATGTTCCTCCAATAGTTGGTTTTATAGTTGCTTTGTATGAGAATTCCCCATCCTTTGTAACACTAACAAACTCCTTGTGTTTTGGAGTTATCCTTATCGTTGAAGAACTGTCCCATATAATTTGTGTTTTTGATGAATCGACATGAGGAACAATGGTTAATGTATATGTGATGCTTTTATTCAAAGGAGATTGGAGTCCTTCAGAAAGTGTAAGATCGAAGTACTTATTTGTAGCTCTAGTAGTATTCTCATCAACTTGCGTTTCAAGTGTATAGTCTCCAGTTGTTGTTTCGGTTGTACCTAATTCTACTGTTTGGGTCTCTGCTTCTTGTGCATTAACAACCGTTGTGAGTGGAATTGCAAAAAGGGCAATTAAGAGAAGAACAGGGATTATCTTTTTCATTGTAATATTCTATGTATGCTCATGTTATATATTCTGTATGCATCTTGTGCTTCTTTCTCTGTCACATCAAGATCATCATGTACAATCCTATTTCTAAGTTTGTGTGCTTCCCAGAGTTTATCATATTCCGTTCTTTTAAATCTTTTGCTTACAAGTTTAAGATTGTCACCACACAATTTTTTGTTTCCTAATCGATATTGTAATGCCTTAGAAAGGATATTGTCTAACTTTATAACAGTATCTCTTCTTCTTGCTAGGTCATCACTGCTAGCACCCGCTTTGAGAGCCTCTAAGCTATTTAGCATGCGCGAAATAGTCTTCTGCTTCTCTTTCTTCTCGCCCGAAGAAACCATGATGAAAAGGGCTGCTATGGCCACCAGAATCAATATTGTAATTATTACAGTGTTATCCATTTTGTTTTTTGTTAAACCTTCTTAGTAAAAAGTATACCAGATATGCTATTCCAACAAATGAGAGAACAGAAATAGCCTTGGTTATAATTTGCAAATAGATTGGGATTTTAATATTAGTATCAGAAGCTGATAGTACAGATTCAGAATAGTCTTCATTTGAAAATTCAATATTCACAAATACATTTGATGTATTTATGCTATTAGGAACATTCAACTGTAATGTTGCAGTTTGCTTTGGAAGTATGATCTGAGAATTAATATTATTTACAGGATCAACATATTTTTTAATATTTTCAATATTTGATTCTCCTAAGTTGTATTCGTTTATTGCTATATTCCCGGTATTTGAGACATTAATTAGCCCTTTTAGATACTTTGATAGTGTATTGCTATTTTCAAATACAAATTGTGTTTCAAATTTTAATTCAGGCGTTAAATCATCTTCTGAGCTTGAGGTTACTTTGAAATCAGAATCTTTGTAGAACGTTAGTTTAGGTGCAACTGGAGATTTGCCTCGTTTTAGAATAGCTATGTGATCAAAGAATGCGTTCCCATACAGAGGTTTAGAAGAGTAGTCTTCGAGGAATGGGTCCATAGTGATCCATTTTTGTTGTGTAGTATCATATGCTTCTACCCAATAGTTGTAAAAGCCATCGGATGTATAGCCCGAGATATTTGAGACATAGCCAATGACTTGTCTAGAAGGGATTCCATATTTACGTAGTATAGTTATTAAGAAATCGGTGTAATCCGAAGGGTTCACTTCATTGGGGTTCGCCACAATATTATCAAAACCAACTCTACTATCTGTTATAACTCCGCTAGTTAAGCTTTTTTGTGGATTTAATCTCTCAACGGTATATTGATAGATATATTTGAGTATTAACTGCTGAGTGTCTGCATCTACATCTTGAATGTTGGTGAAGCTATCAGTTATTTTTATTCCCTTATTTTTAAGGTAGGTCAGGATTCTTATGAATTCTACTTTTTCAGGAGTTTTCCAATATCCTAGTGCTGTTGTTAGAAAAGCTTCGGGAGGGTTTGGGGAGGCTATAGTTGCCCGCTTTAATATATGTCCCTGGATATTGCAATCTAGTGTATCCTCTGGAGCCAAGATGTATTTGAATATGTAATTTCCATCTTCATCTTGTTCTGCGATATTTGGAAGCGGGGTTAGGTTATCCCAAATGATAGTTTGAGTTGTGCTATCAGATGGAACAATCAACTCAAATGTTTGATTTTGGTCTTTTAGAGTATTCGAAAAAGTTTTAGAAATTGTAAATTGGTAAGAGATACTTTTTCCAAAAAGAACCGAGACACTAGAATAGATAGGTTTAAGGATAGTAATTTGATAGTTGTCATTTACGCTTTTTATATTTTGTATTGTATCCGAAGTCCAAAGAGGTTCTCCATTAGCTTTGGGGTACGTAATCACAACGCTTTTTGTTACGGCATCCTGTACGGAGGAAACAATATTGAGTGCGCCTGTTTTTTCTAATGTAGTGTGGTATGTCACGCGTAATTTTAATGCTGAGGTGGGTTTTACTATTGAATTATTGAAATCAACTTGTATATCCGTAGCCCCAGCTCGGCTGTGGCTACTGCAATCAAGCTTTTTAGCAGTAGATGCACTGTAGCATTCAACAGAGATATTTTCTTGTGGGATTGTAGTAGTAAAGTAGGAGACGACTCTTGGTTTTTCGGAGGCTATTGTGATTATGGCCTCAGTATCTATGCTTGTATCGCTTATACCATGGGTGAAATCTGCGGTGACGGTAAACTGATCTTCAGCAGCATGCACGTTTTGATTACTTAGAAGAAGGAGGAAGAAAGCAAGTACTAGGCTAGAGAGCGACAGAATTTTCCTTAAATAGCCAGTCAAATTTTTCATATTTTCTTAGTATTTGCTTTATTACAGGTGTTTTAGGAGTAATTCCATAGTTTAATATTATCTTATCCCAATCTAATTTCTCAGGTTCATTAACAATTTTGTAATATGGATTCCTTACAGTCTCCTGTTTAGCATTCTTTCTAATAATATAATAGGCTAATCCGTTCTGGTCATCAAGCACTACGCCTGGGTTTGCTTTTATACTTGCGAATTCAGCAAATATTAAGTTCGAATTTTGTCGAGTATTAACTATAACTGCACTGTAACCTGCAGGTATGATTACCTTTTGTTCTTTTTTTGCAACAATTCGAATAATTCTATTATCTTTTGGAGTTCTATACCTTTGCATAAGGATTGTAGCTCCACCGTATACAATATCTATTAGTCTTGCATATTTTGAGCATCTTGTAGCCCTTGTTTTAACAAATTCTATACCTGCAAGATTAGGTTTAAGTACAACAAAATTAATTTGAAGATCTTTTGAAGAATATAAACCGTCTAAATCTAAGAGTTTGTATTTTTTGTAGAAAACATCAGGACACGAAAGCTCCTTGTTTAGAAGTTGTGGGCGGATATCATCTATGGATACAGAGACTACTTCTTTAAAGCTTAAGTCTTTTACCTGTAAATCTTCACCATCATAGACTAAAGGAAAGCCTGAAGTCTTTTTAAGGTCAATTTTTGCCATAACCAGTATTATACCACATCACTTTTAATCCCTAGAGAAGGATCGGAGTAGTTCGGAGAGGATAAATGCCGCTATCATAAAGAAAACAAGCGCAATCAGTGGTGTTAAGGATAGTGTAAATCTGTCTATTTGTATGGCATTTGTGGTTATGCCTTCAAATGGTTTTACAAAAATATCGCTTGTGTTCATAATCCAGCCTACAACAGTGTTTTGTACGTTAGCATTTATAATGGAGAGAATGATTCTAGCCATTATTAGGGCTTCAATAAGGGTCGTTGCTGTGTATACGAGTCTAATTAGTAATTTGAACATGGTTATTGATTATCAAGATTATCTACGTAATAGTCAAGTTCATTCATAAATCGTGTTACACCATTGGCCCAGGCGTGTGCGGAACCTTCTGCGCAAGGAGGACAATAGGCGGGTTCGATCTCAAAAGGTGTTAAGGTAACTCCGTATCCTTGGGACAAACCTCTTGTGATCTCTTTAATTCCATCTGGCCAGGTCGCGAATACACTCCAACCATTTTCATCCTTATTTATACCTCTCCATCCCCAACCATTGTTTGAATCTCCTCCGGGGATAATATTACCAAAAGCAGACTCAACTCCAGATATAGATGCAACCAATCTCCAATCAAGCCCATACTTGTCTGCTTCTGATATGAATACAGACGAATATTGTGCCATTGGGGAGTGATAGTCTGTTAAGAACTTGTTCATTGCTAATACCCGTGGGTCAAGTGTTAAAAATCTAGAAATTCCTGTTTTGTTAGCTTCGGTGATATTGGATGAAAGACTGTATTCCGCTGAATATACATGTATATCGAAAACAGGAGAGAGTGCATTCATTTGTGTCATTGAGTTTGCCTGTACTGATTGGCCGATGGCGTTAACTAAAAATTTCTCAAAATGTGGTGACACAAAGAGGTAGTAGAGAGAAAGCAATACAAATGCTAACACTGCTCTAGTAATTCTAGAGTGGTATAAAGACTTAACAGATAGCAGTTTTAACTTCTCCCCCATTGGTTCTGGCATAATATCCAGTATAACAGAAAGGGGCAATATTTGTTATGTTTACTCATCTACATTTACATACAGAGTACTCTTTGTTGGACGCTACGATTAGAATTCCAGCACTGATTGAAAAACTCCAAGCATCAGGTATGACCTCTTGTGCTATCACGGACCATGGGAATATGTATGGGGCATTCAAATTCAAGAACGCTATGACTGAAGCTGGGCTTAAACCTATCATTGGCTGTGAAATATATGTTGCCCCTAGGGGTATGGATTTAAAGGAATTCGGTATAGATAACAAATACAACCATTTGATTCTTCTAGCTAAAAATCTAGAGGGATACAAGAATCTGATGAAGATAGTATCTATTGCACATATGGATGGCTTCTATTACAAGCCTCGAATTGATTTTGAAACTCTTTCAAAATATTCTGCCGATTTAGTTTGTACGTCAGCATGTTTAGCGGGTCCTGTTTCAAGACCCTTGCTTGAGAGTAACTACAACCTTGCGTTAGAAACCGCACAAAAATATGCAGAAGCATTTAAGGACAATTTCTATATAGAAATTCAACGCAATGGCATGGAAGAACAGGAGAAGGTTAATGAAGGATTAATAAAAATTTCTAAAGAACTAAATCTGCCATTGGTTGCAACTTGTGATTCTCATTACTTGAATAAGGAAGATGCGGCAATACAGGAAATTTTATGGTGTATTAGTGATGGAACCTCGATGGATGATCCTAAGAAGCGTACTATGCCAACAAATGAATTCTATGTCAAAACTCCTGATGAAATGAATGAGCTATTTAAGGATATCCCTGAAGCCGTTGAAAATACACAGAAAATATCCGATATGATTGAAGAATATGATTTGTCCTTTGGTAGGATTGAACCTAGATTCTTAGATTTACCTGAGGGACACACGACGGCTTCATATTTAAAAGAGCTTTCATATAATGGAGCCAAGGAGAAATATGGTGAAATGACCGATGAGTTAAAAGAGCGTCTTGATTATGAGTTAAAGGTAATTGGTGACAAAGGATACAATGACTATTTCCTCGTTGTGCGTGACTTTGTAACATTCTGCAGAAATGCGGGCATTGTAGTGGGCATGAGAGGCTCTGGATGTGGTTCTGTTGTAGCATATTCAATTGATATTACAAATATTGAGCCAATTGGTTGGGAATTGTATTTTGAAAGATTCTTGAATCCTGAAAGAGAATCTCCTCCTGATTTTGATATTGATATTGCAGATAAACGTAGGGATGAACTTATCCAGTACACCATTGAGAAATATGGAGCTGATAATGTTAAACAGATTGGGACATTTAGTAAACTCCAAACAAGACAAGCTATAAAGGATGTTGGAAGAGTTTTAGGAATTGATTTAGCTATAACTAACAAATTAGCAAAAATGGTTGAGATAGTTTTTGGTAAGGCTAAGGATATGGACTATATGATTGAGCATAATCCAGAATTTGCTGAACTCATAAATTCTTCTGAACAAACACTTAAACTTAAGGAAATTGTTAAAAAGGTTTCAGGGATTGCTAGAGGTACATCAACCCATGCCTGTGGTGTTATAGTTGCTCCTGAAGCAGTTGTAAACTTCTGCCCAATACAAAGAGACTCACATGGTGGAGGCATTGGGATGACACAATATGAAATGGCTGATGCAGAGGCTACGGGGTTAATGAAATTTGACTTCCTTGGTTTGAGAAATCTTAATGTAATAGGGGAAGCTATTACTAAAATTGAAGTTAATACGGGTGATAAGCTTAATTTGAGAACACTAGATAAACAAGATTCTGCCTCATTTAAAATAATGCAGCAAGGGCACACAGTTGGTATTTTTCAAATGGAAAGTGAAGGCATGAAGCGTGTAGTCAAATCTGTACATCCCGAAAGCTTGGAGGATGTCTGCTATATATTAGCAGCCTATCGTCCTGGTCCTATGCAGTTTATCTCGGAGTATGTCGCAGTAAAAAATGGAAAGAAGAAAGTTGAATATATATTCCCAGAATTAGAGCCAATTCTTTGTGTTACCAATGGTGTCATAACCTACCAGGAGCATATCATGAGTATTGTAAAAGAAATTGGAGGCTATACCATGGGTAATGCGGCTGCGTTGATGAAACTGATGAGTAAGAAAAAGTTCGACAAGGTTGAACACGAAAAGCCAATATTCATGGAAGGCGCTATGAAGAAAGGATTTGATGAAACCAAACTCAATGAACTTTGGGAGAAATTGCTTTTGTTTGCAAACTACGGTTTTAATAAAGCGCATAGTGCCTCGTATGCTACTGTTTCCTACTGGACTGCATATCTTAAAGCGCACTACCCATTAGAATTCATGGCAGCCCTTTTAGAAGGAGACCTAGACAATTTTGATAGAGTCATAATTGATCTTGATGAATGTGAGAGATTGGATATTGATGTGCTTCCACCCACCATTAATGAAAGCAACTATTACTTTAAAGTGGAAGGAGAGCATTCAATTAGGTTTGGATTGGGAGGTATAAAAAATGTAGGAGAAGATATTGTTAAAAGTGTCGTAGAAGAAAGGAAAGCTAACGGTCCCTATCAACATCTTGATGATTTTGTGCATAGGCTTTTTCAATCAGTTACCAAACGTTCCATTGAATATCTAATAATGGCAGGAACTATGGATTCTTTTGGAGACAGAAATGCGTTACTCCAACTAGTACCGAATATATACGAAAAGGAAAAGGTTAGAAACAAATCTCTTGCTTTAGGGCAGATAGATATTTTTTCTTTAGATCAGGATCCATCAAAGAAAGAGGAAGCTGTTGGGATGACGCCACTTCCCAATATTGAAAAAACTCCTGTATCGCAGGCATTAACATGGGAAAAAGAGCTCCTAGGTTTGTATTTCTCTAGTCACCCACTAGACGCTTTTCAGGAATTCTTTGAAAGTAAAAATGTAATATCCATTCGTGAGGCTCTAGAAACCAAAAAGAACAACGAGATAGTTATTCTTGGAGTTATGGTAGACAAGATAAGGAAGATTTCTACAAAGAAGGGAGATATGATGGCATTTTTAACGGTTGAGGATAAATCTGCAACTTCTGATGCTATTGTATTTCCACGTACGTACCAAGAGCTTAAGGATACCTTAGTAGAAAACAAGCCTATGCTTTTAGCAGGAAAAATAAGTGTGAAGGAAGGGGACAAAAGTATTATAGTTGAAAAGGCAAAATATATTGACGAAGAAAAGTGTAAGTCAGATTTCGAGGGAGTTACATTTAGAATTAAGCCAATTCATACGGAAGAAGAGATTGCCCAATTAAAAGCATTTATATCTAGTTTCGAGGGTGATCTTGCTGTAAAAATTATCGTTGATAATGGGGAGAGTAAAAAGACTGTTATGTTGGCTAAGAAGATTCCCATGAATGAAGAAACAAAGAAATGGCTAAGGAAGTTCTAGTGGTATAATGTACCCATGAATGAAGCTATACAATCAAAATTAGAAGTACTCCCACATAAACCAGGTATATACAGATTCCTAGATAAAACAGGAACCATACTCTACATCGGAAAAGCCATCAACCTCTACAATCGTGTAAGGTCTTACTTCAACAGCGACCTATACGACAGACCAAGAATCAAACAGATGATGCCATTGGTAGTAGATCTAGAAGTCATAGAAACCAATAATGAAATAGAATCATTGGTATTAGAATCTGCACTCATAAAGAAATATAACCCCTTGTATAATACCGATCTAAAAGATGATAAATCATACGCATGGATATATGTATCTACTAAGGACAAATTCCCAACAGTAAAAATTGTTCGAACCCTTAATGAAAAAGAATACAAAAAAGGAGAACTCTTTGGTCCATATCCAAGTGGATTGGCTACTAAAAGGATATTTACATACCTTCGAAAGCTATACCCATTCTGTAACTGTTGCCAAGAAAATTCAAAAGAATCATTGTATTACTTCTTAGGGCTTTGCCCTGGACCATACCAAGGCCATATCACTGAAAAAGATTACAGAAAGAATATTAATGAAATTATAAAATTCCTTAAGGGCCGAAAGAAGGGTCAAATACAACAATTAGAAAAGGAGATGAGAACATATTCTTCCGAGAAACAGTATGAGAAAGCTGCAAAACTAAGAGACAGAATTAATGATCTTAAATACCTTGGCGAGAAGATCGAATTTACATACTTTGACACTGAAGAAGATTACAAAACCAGAAGAAAAAATACGTTAAAAAAGAATTTTGATGGGTTAAGAATTGAGTTAGGTATTGAAGATCTAAATCGCATTGAATGCTACGACATCTCCAATATTCAAGGTAAAGAAGCGTATGGCTCTATGGTGGTTGCTCAGGACGGGGAGATAAAACGAAATGAGTATAGGATATTTAAAATTAGATCAATGGATACCCCAAATGACCCTGCAATGTTAACAGAGGTATTGACCAGAAGATTTGCTAACAAGGAATTTAACATTTTTCCTGATATCGTTCTTATAGACGGTGGCAAGTCGCAACTAGGTGTTGTTAAAAAAGCTATTCCTGATGGTATATTCATACTTGGTATCTCTAAAGGTAAGAGACACAAACGAAAGGGTGGAAGGCTACTGGATGAGTTCTGGGGTATGTATGGAGATGATATTCAGCAATTAGATATCCAGAGTAAAAGTATATTGATTGATTTAAGAGATGAGGCACATAGGTTTGCAATATTACATCACAGAAAATCAAGATCTAAGGCTAGCCAAGCGTCACAATTAGAAATGATACCTGGGGTAGGGAAGATTAGGAGAAAAGCTCTGATGAATGCCTTTGGGAGTGTTGAAAACATTATGAAGAGTAATGATGAGGAGTTAGAAAAGATCCTAGGAAACAAAAAGGTGGCAGAAGAAGTGGTAAAACATTTTAGAATCTCTTAGTGTCCTGTGGTGCTATATTTTCCAATATATAGTCAAAAAATGGGTTCTTTGTAACATTAGAATCCAATACATATACAATGTCATTGTAACTATCAGGTATTACTGCTACTTCTCTATCTTCGGTATTACTTCCAATTATTCCTCGTATGGCAGTACCAAGGTTGGTTGATATTACATATGTATTAATAACCCCCCACCTTTCATCTGAAGTACTGTTTAGTAATTTTACGTAGTCATTTAAAGCATAGTCCAAGGCTCTGGTATTAGCTTTGTCCATTGGTACGAGGTTTAACTGTTCTTCTGCTCCAATCTTAGTTATTGATACTTGTTGAAGTGTGCTGTCATATGCTGAAGCTTTGTACGATATGATATATTCCTTTGGTACTTTCAATATCCATGGGAAATCAGGAAGTAGATCTTGGGATTCATCATCAGTTAAGAGTATTTCCATATCTGTGCTTTGTTGAACTCTTTCGGCCAGCCCGCTTTGAGCTTCTGTTACAGTTACGGTCTCATACCATACATCTCTAAATTTAGAATATATTCTTAATCCTATGTTTTCCTTTGTCCAATATTGTCCATATTCCTTGTCTGGGGCTTCCATAGATACCATTTGTACGAACTGCCATCCGAGTGTAGGAAGCTTCTCATTGTAATATTCAAATGCATCGTCTATGTTTGTATTGTTTGGTAATCTGTATGCAGAGTCCCCATTACTTAGAAAGTTTTTAACAGAATCTTGGTCTAGGCTGCTTTGGAATATGAAGGTTGTGTCAGGATAGGTTGGGATATGTTCCAAGCCAATTACATATATGGTGGTCTGTTCTCTTTCCTGGTTTCTAAGATTATTTATGAACATTACTGAGAAATATCCTACAACAAGTAGTAAACAAACTAAGAAGAAGTATATTGAGAATTTTGGTATTCGAATAGGGGTTCTTCTCTTGCTTTTCCCTCCTGTTTTGTGTTTTATTTTGTTAAATATATTTGGTTTTGATGTTCTAAGGGGTTTGGTTGTTGATGGCTTTTTAGGCATAAATACTCTAGCTTCCTTTCTAAAGGTTGTTTTCTTTGGTTTCCTTAGGTTCATAGTTTCCATTATATATGGTTTAGGAGTTACAAGTATAGATATTTTTGTAGTATAATCTCCATGTTTGATGCGGGATCGTCTAATGGTAGGACATTGGCCTTTGAAGCCAAGTATCATAGTTCGAATCTATGTCCCGCAATATTTACAAAATGGATACAAATAATTCTGAAAAAACAGAAGTTACCGTGAATCAAGATGTAGGGTTGTCCCCAGAAGATCATGGGATCCTTAATCACCCGGTTTGTGCAATTACACAGGAAGAATTTGTTCAGGGTACTATAGAAAAAAAATAAAGTAATTGATAGTATACGTGAGAAATATGCCTTATCTCCATTAGCTTTGGAGCAGATAGACATCTATGATGGAAGAACGGAATATAATCAAAAAGTGCGAGAGTTTGTGCTCGCGTTAAAATCGGGGGACACGAGAAAACAAGAGGAATTAGAACTATGGTTTAAAGAACATTATCCATTAACAACGGAAAGATATAAGATTTAGGTCTTATCTATAAAACAAATACAATATCAACACCATATACGATATTAATATAAACAAACCCTCTTTCTTACTAATATAGAATTTCTTTCCAATTAAAGCAGCTACTACCAACGCCAAGTTATACAAAACCAATACAACTAATTCATAGATATAATCATTAAAAGGAAGAGTAGTAACAAAAGAAGAAATACCAATAACAAAGAACAAATTAAAGAAATTAGAACCAATAATATTACCCAAACTCAAAGCAGATTTACCCTTTTTAAGAGCAACAACTGAAACGATCAACTCAGGTAATGAAGAACCAATAGCTAGTATTGTAAATCCTGCAAAACCCTCTGAAATATGTAATAACCCAGCGAGATCAATAGCAGAACCAACTGCAAATTTCCCACCACCTGCAATTAATCCAATACTTAGAACAATTAATAACGGATGAATTTTAGTATGAGTTGGAGCGCTATCCATACCCTTACTTTTTTCTCTAAAATATACGAGTATAAAATATGCAGCAAATATTACTAACAGAACTAACCCTGCAATCCAATTAATCTGTCCGTTAGTGAAATAAAGAATAACGAGAAATATAACTACACTAAGTACCGAGAGTGGAATAT
>JAHISI010000074.1 GCA_018818345.1 Patescibacteria group bacterium
AAAGTATATTTACATGGAAAGATTTAACTAGCCTTTTCTCTATTTTTACTTAGGAATATCGTAGCTAACCCTCCTCCTATGATCCCTGTATATAGCTGTATGAGCCCCATTGAGGTTAGAAATATTTCTGGGATATGTATTGTTTGAAACAATATATATGTGGTAGAAAACAAAAAGCATGCCTTAAGCAATGCCGCTATTCCAACATTTAAGTATTTCATCTTTACATATTTGAATGTAAGTACAAGTATTAGGTTAGAGAGGATGATGAATGGCATGAGGTAGAGAATGTATGGTGTAAATACCCCAAAGAGTACTCCATTTAGAAATGATGCAAGTGAAGGAAGGAAAAGTACTGGAACAATTTTCTTAAGTCCATATTTAGATATGGAGAATATTAGTATGAAGTTTATGATACTTCCAATGAGTAGCTGTGGCTGCTTGAGGAGGAATGGAATAGTAAAAGCCAATGTATATATGATCCCAAGTTGAATCTTTTCATTGAGCAATATTTGCTTTAAATTTTGTTTTTGAAGCAGTTCCATAGTTATATTGTATATGATTCCGATAGTATTGTTAAATATCATATAAATACCCATGTAGTAGTTGATATGAGAAGGGTTTACAGTACAGCCAGGCTGTTATATATTAAATATATGGAATTTGTAAAAGGTCAGAAATATTTATGTATGTTAGCCCCCGCTTTTGCTGCAGAGTTTGAATACCCAGAGATTGTTTACAGATTAAGACAGCTGGGTTTTGATGATGTAGTAGAACTCACATTTGGTGCGAAGATGGTAAATATCGCCTACTATGAATTACTAAAGGAAAGCATTGAAAAAGGCGAAAAGAAAACATGGATTGCCTCTCCCTGTCCTACATTGGTAAATATGGTAAGAGTTAAATTTCCAGAGTTAATTCCAAATCTTGTTCCAGTGCTTTCTCCTATGGGAGCCATGGCTTTGATATGTAAAAAATACTATCCAGATTACAAGCGAGTATTTGTTGGACCATGTATTACTAAGAAACTTGAGGGTCAAGAGTTGGGTACTATAGACGAGTCTATTACCTTTAAAGAATTGAATGAGTTATTTAAATTACATAATATTCCTGAGAAGGTTACAGATTCAAAATACTGTGTGACGTTTGAAAAATTCTACAATGACTATACTAAAATCTATCCAATCTCAGGAGGACTCTCCTCTACTCTACATTACAAAAATATTCTTAAGGAAAAGGATATTCTTGTGACAGATGGTGTTGCCAACGTAATGAAAGTGCTTTCTGGATTTAAGGATGGTATGTACAAGGATTACAAATTTTTAGATATTCTAACTTGTGCAGGTGGCTGTATTGGTGGTCCTGGTATGATTGGTGAAAGAAGCGTTAAGGAGAGGACTAAGAAGATACATGAGTACAGGGAATTTGCTAGTAGATATGAGCAGGATCTTGGTCGAACTGGTAAGAAGTTAATGGTAGAAGATATTAATTTTGAACGAAAATTCTAATGAATGAATTTATGCAAATTGCTATAGATGAAGCTAGATATGGTATTAATCACAAGCATGGTGGTCCTTTTGGGTGTGTAATTATAAAGGATGGAAAGGTTGTAGCAAGAGCACATAACGAGGTTGTAAGAAGAAAGGATGCTACTAATCATGCGGAGATTAGAGCAATACAGATGGCTTCAAAAAAACTTAGGAATTTTGATCTTTCAGGTTGTGAGTTGTATGTAACAGGTAGACCTTGTCCTATGTGTAAGGCCGCAATTATGTGGGCTAAAATATCAAAGGTATATTATGGCTGTGATTATGATGATGCTAGGGATATTGGGTTTGAGGAAGAAAAAGGAGATGGTATTAATGGGTATACAGAAATACCTCTAGATACTGAGCTTTGCAAAGAGGTATACGAGGAATACAAAAACCAAGTTCATACTTTGTATTAAATATAGTACAATATCTACTAACTTGTTACTGATTATTCTATGAAAGCTGTTATAGCTACTGCTGGCTACTCTACTCGTTTTCTTCCTGTGTGTAAGAGTGTTCCTAAGTCTATGCTTCCTATACAGGAAGTTCCAATTATTCATGAGATTGTTAAGGAGTGTATTGATGCTGGCATTACGGATGTAATATTGGTTACCAGTTTTGGAAACTATCCTGTTGAGGACTATTTTGATAATCGTCCAGATCTTGAAACATTCCTAAAAGATACTGGAAAAGAAGAAAGATATGAGAGATTTAAAGAGGTATTTGGAAAGGTTAATATTACTGTTGTAAGACAGAACAAATCACTTCCATATGGTAATGGATCTCCTGTATTAGCTGTTAAACCATGGCTTAAGGAGGGTGAACCTTTTGTATTCATATTTAGTGATGATCTTGTGCTCTCTGAGGTATCTGCAGTTAAGCAATTGGTTGATGAGTATAATATGCGTAAGGAGACAGATTCAAATATTGGGGGGGTTGTAGCGGCTCAGGAGGTTGATGAAATGGAGATACATAAGTATGGGGCTGCATCATTCAAGGATGAACAGAAACGAATCATTGATACAATTATAGAGAAGCCCTTAGAGAATCCACCTTCATTGCTTGCTACATATGGTAGATATTTAGTTGATTACAGTATTTTTGATTATTTAAACAAAGAAAATATCCAGCAGGGAGAGTTGTATTTCCCAGTTGCTTTAGACAAGCTTTGTAAAGTTAAAAATGTCTACTGTAAAGCTGTGGAGGGAGAATGGTTAACTACTGGTGATCCATTAAGCTATTTAGAAGCACAGATTAAGTATGCAATGAGAAGAGAAGATTATAGGGATGAACTTAATAAATTTCTAGATGCTCTTTAATTCTTTACGTAGAATTTAGCATCAACGACAACTGCTCGTTTCTCTGTGATCATAACAGGATTTATATCCATAGATATGATTTCAGGATAGTTGATAAGCAATTTCTCAATTTTATATATTAGGTCAAGAATCTTTTCTTTTGCTAATGCAGGTTTCCCACGATATCCATTTATAATCATTGATATCTTGGTTTCATCAAATAGATCTCGAATCTTTTGTTCATTTTCTGGTACTAGTATATGTTTAATATCTTTATATACCTCTGTATATATTCCACCCTGTCCAATAGCAAGAAGATGCCCGAATCCTTTCCCGTCTTTTTCATAAATTCTGGAGTCCCCTTCTCTGTTTGCACCAATAAAGAACTCAACTTTCCCTTCTATCATTTCCTGAACTAAAATCTCTGGAGCAGGATTTCCTGTTCTCTTGGTTATATTCTCTCTCAACTCTACAAATTTTTCTTCAAATTCCGTGATTGTTCTAATATCAAGATATATACCTTTAAAATCCGTTTTATGAGCTAAATCCTTTGCGGTTGCTTTAATAGCTACAGGGAAATTTACCGCTGCAAAGTCCACGGCTTCTTCAATACTTCCTGTTACAACCTCTTTTGGAATATCAATTTTAAATTCTTCAAGTAGTGCAATAGCTAAATTCTCTGGAAGTACTTTTATTTCCTCTTCCTCTGTGTATGCCAATATTTCCTTTCTATGCTTCGCTCGAGTTTTGTAATCATCACAGTTCATGATTTTGGTTTTTTCCTTGTTCTCTCCAAATTTTGCAAGCTTGGAGATTAAGTGTATACCTTCTTGTATATCATTGAACGATGGCTGATTATTACGCTCAAGGATTCTAAAGCCAGCCTTAATATCCTTACCACCAAGGAAACAGGCATAGATTGGTTTTGAAGTTAACTTTCCCATATCAACGATCTTCTGTGCGGTTCCTTCGATATCTGTGATTAGCTGAGGCGTAAGAATTGCAAAGATAGAATCAACGTCCTTTTCTTCAAGGACTGTCTCAATTGCTAATTCATATCTATCGCTCTTGGCATCACCAAGAATATCTATTGGGTCTTTAATATTTGATTCTCTAGGAAGTACTTTTAGAAGCTTTTGTTTTGTTTTCTCACCTATCTCAGTTAGCTCAAGATTCTCTCTTTCTACAGCATCTGTAGCAAGTATACCTGGACCTCCAGCATTCGTTATGATTGCAATTTTTCTTCCATCGGGAATAGCATTTTGATTTATTAGGGTTATTAGTTTGAAGAGGTCTTCTGAGTTCTCAGCAAGTATGATATTTCCTTTTTTAACAGCAGCTATTATGGTGTCATATGATGATGCTAATGATCCTGTATGGGAAGAGATAGCTTGTTTTGCTTTGTCTGAACTGCCGGGTGCGATTAGTAAGATTGGTTTTTTAGCTTTTTGAGCAAGTGAGATGAATTCTTTTCCATCTGAGAATTCTTCAAGGTAAAGAGCAAGTGCTTTAACCGTATTGTCGAAGAGAAGTGATTGCATTAATTCATTTTCTTGTATATCTGCCTTATTCCCAAGAGATATGATATGTGAGAAACCAATTCCAGTTTCGCATGCCATATCAAGGATTGCGGTACAAAAAGCTCCAGATTGTGATACGAAAGCTATATTCCCATCGCCTGGGTTCTCTCTTGCAAATGATAGGTTGATTTTTGCTTTATTATTTATGAATCCTAAGCAGTTTGGACCTAACAATCGTATTTTTGCATCTTTAAGTTTCGTGGTTATCTTTTCTTCAAGAAGCTTTCCCTCATCTCCCGTTTCTTTGAAGCCAGCGGTGATTATAACCACGGATTTTACTTTTTTGTCTACACACTGATCAATTATGGTATCTACAAATTGATATGGTATGGCTATACATACTAAATCTACATTTTCTTTTATGGCTAATATATCTGGGTATGCTTCTCTTCCTTGAATTTCTGTGTATTTAGGATTAATGGGATATATTTTACCATTGTATCCATCTTCAATTAGGTTCTTGAGTATTACAGAAGCAATTTTTTCAGAATCTTGTGAAGCTCCAACAATAGCAATAGATTTAGGTGAGAATATTGTATTTTCCATTATTTAAATTGATCAAATAGTTTTTGTATATCATATTGGTTTACTTCGTCGACTAGTTCAGATTGAGAATCTTTTCTATTTTCCTGAAGTTCATAATATGTTTTGAGTTCTGTATTCCTGTATATTATACCAGTATTTATATTTTCATTGGTGATTGTTCCAATTTTTCTAGCCTCTTCTAATGTTTTAGCAGAATCCTCTACTTTATGAATTCTTTGCATGAACCATTGTGGTGTGCATTCTTCATTATATGTTGGACATAGTTGCATTATTTCAATTACACTACATCCCTTGTTTTGTATGCCTGCTTTTATTAATTCTGTTAATTGTTGCATATCTCCAGAATATCCTCTTGCGTAGAAGGATGGATTGGCGCTTAGGATTATTTCAGATGGTTCTAGTGTCCTCTCAGGCTTGCTATCTGGTAGCCCGTACATTGGTTTCTCTTCGTCAGTTGTTAATGTCGCTTGTCCTGTGGTTAGTGCAAAGTTTTGATTGTTATGAATTAGTATTGTTATATCATAGTTGGACCTAATGGCATGTATGAGGTGATCTAGTCCTTCATGGAAGCATGCTCCGTCCCCGAGGTCTGCTATTACTGTGAATTTTCTATTGGCTAAATGTAGGCCTGCTGCTAGAGGTATGGCTCTTCCATGTAGTCCTTTAAATGCATATGTATTGATTTTATCTGCTCCA
>JAHISI010000008.1 GCA_018818345.1 Patescibacteria group bacterium
CAGGTGGTGGTGGTGGTGGGAGTGTAATTACAGAACCTCCAAATAGCGGAGGATCTGGTGTTGTTATTATACGTTATCCTTCTACACAAACAGGAGGAACATCAGGGAACCATGGAACTCCAACAGGTACAACATATACCAATGCAGGGAAGATAGGGGGGGCTAGAAGTTTTAATGGAACAAGTGATTATATATCTTTTGCTGATACAGACAGCCTTTCATTCACATCATCATCATCTACCTTTTCAATCAGCGCATGGATTTTACCAACATCATTACCAGCTTCAGATAAAGCAATATTTACAAAGTATAATTCTAACAATGGTACTATGGAATATGCCTTTGTAACAAATGGATCTCAACTCCGTATGTACCTTAATGAAGCTGGTAACTACACAAATTATGTAAAAACTACAACAGATGCAAACCTCACATTAGGAGTATGGCAACATGTTGTTGTTACAGTAAATATGGCTACAGATACAGTCAATTTTTACAAGGATTCAGTATTACTTTCTGGTTCTTCAACTGGTACATATCCTACTGATCTTCCTAACCTTAGTGCATCTCCTATTATTGGGTCTATGACATGTGGTGCTGGAACGCTTTGTAATTTCTGGTCTGGATCTATGGATGAAATTTATATTTCAAGAGCAGCACTTACAGCCAATGAAATAGCAGAATCATATAAATTAGGAAAAGATACATATATTAATCAAACACTAAATACCATAGATCTATCTACTAAGGAGACTATGGCTATAAATATCGCAAGTGATAGACCAGGTACATACCTATCTACCACATGGGGAGAGTCTGCATATGCTAACTATCAACCAGATGCCAATACCGCAGGATTATGGCATATGGATGAAATTGGTGGAAGTGGAGCATATATACAGAGTGCTACTGGAAACAATCATGGGACACCTACGGGTACGACTATTAACGATGGGAAGATAGGCTATGCGCGTTACATAGGTGGAAGTAACTATATTACTGTGTCCGATAGCAATAGCTTAGATATCTCCGATAATCTTACAATTGATGCGTGGATTTATCCTACTGCCGAATATTCAGGGTATGCAGTTCACCCTATAAATAAGGGAAATGCAGCAACAACTAGTGATAATTTCGTCCTTTATTATTTTGGAACATCTGGTACAAGCAAGGCCATTCGTTTTTATGCTACGGCAGGAGGAACGTGGAAAGCAATCTCGGGAGAATATATACTAAGCTTAAATAACTGGTACCATATTGCTTTGAGTTATTCCTCTGGTAGCGGAGGTCAGTTATACATAAATGGTATGCCTGTTGGTGTTGCAACTGGGAGTGGAACTTTAGCAATAAATGATCAACCATTAAG
The DNA here is from genome assembly GCA_018818345.1 of Patescibacteria group bacterium. Classification (GTDB taxonomy): domain Bacteria; phylum Patescibacteriota; class Dojkabacteria; order SC72; family SC72; genus UBA12078. The sequence goes on from JAHISI010000008.1 coordinate 1,367, forward strand.
AATTGGAGGCAATTGGGGCGGGAATGCAAGTTTCCCTGGGGTTATAGATGAGCTTAGGATTGGTAATACTGTTCGTACTGCGGACCAAATCCGCCAAGCATACGAAGTAGGTCTACGAACACACAATATAACAGTTACATTTGGCGCAGGATTAGCCAGTGGTAATCTCATCACAAACTCTGGCGACACCTCCTTTAATATTGATGCAACCAAATATGGCTTGCCATCCCTTGGAAGTGAACTATACCCAGGAGACAAAGTCATAGTAAAAGAGAACTACAATGGAACCGAATCCATAGCCCAGGGAACGGTCTCTTCTGTAAATCTAAGTACGGGAGCAGTAACTGTATCCTCGTGGGATAGTGGTTCAACATTCCCATCAAGTGGATACACTGTAAACGCAGACGTATTTAAATGGCAAAAAGAATATATACCGGTGAAAAACAGAACAATATCTAATCAAGTAGATGCAACCAATCTACTAACATTTAGATTAAACGATGGAAACGAAGGAAGAAACATATGGATAGATGATCTAAGATCATCCACGGGATATCTAAAGAATTCATCAAGTGAAGCTGTAACATTCCCAAGCGAAGCACAATATGTACAATACAAAGCCATATTTACTTCGTTAGATAGTAATGTAACCCCATACCTAAGTCAGGTACAACTTGATTATGCTTCAGGAGATAGTACTCCTGCATTAGAACAACTAATGAAACATGGAAAATGGTTTGACAGCAGTGGTGTTAAGAAGGGCTTCTGGTGGGTAGGTACTCACTAATCTTGGCAATTTAATATTGGTACTGTATAGTATATACACATATGAGCGGAGCAAAAGAGATATTAAAAGACAACAAGAAAATATTCTTCCTAACAGGAGGATTACTCCTTGCATGTGTTTTAGGTCTGTATTTAACTAAAAGTGGTGGACTTCTAAGTATGGATTCGGGTTTAACCGATCTAACTAGAACAACATACACGCAACCCCAACAAGTTATGGAAGAAAACATAGATTACAAAGCAGTATTAAAGACATCAGTAGGTGACATCACTATCGATCTACTAGAAAAAGAAACCCCACTAACAGTCAACAGCTTCCTCTTCTTAGCAGGAAAAAATTACTACGAAGATATGATCTTCCATAGAGTAATACAGAACTTTGTCATACAAACAGGAGATCCTACCGGTACAGGTACTGGAGGACCAGGATATGCTGTTAAAGATGAAATAACAGAGAGAAAATATGCCCCATATGTAGTAGGAATGGCAAATTCAGGAGCAAATACTAACGGTTCACAGTTCTTCATAACCTCAGGAAATATACCTGCAGAAAATTCTGCATACATGGATGGCAAATACACAATCTTTGGAATAGTAACAAAGGGTTTTGCAGTAGTTGATTCCATAGAAAAGGTAGAAACAGATACAAACGACAAACCTGTAAATGATGTAAAACTCATATCTGTACAGATCTTAGAGAATTAATCGAAGGTTCATCTCTTGCTGATATATTTGATGTATGTCAACAAGAAAAGTCCTCTTTTTATGTATTGGTAGCTTTGTAGTAGGTCTCATCGGAGGCTTCTTTTTGCTTAAATATATATTCCCAAATCTCAGTATAGTTGAGCAAAGTCTTCAGGAAGAAAAAGTCTACCAAGTCGAGCACAACGTGTGCCCTGAGCCAGAAGTTGTAAGTACTCAATGTAGTATCTTTGTCGATATCAGCGGGGCTCTCAAGACTCCAGGAGTGTATTGCCTTGACCCTGGTGACCGAGTCATAGATGCTGTAAAAAAGGCTGGGGGATTTAGTGGAAATGTATCGCTAGAGTATGCGGCAAGGAGTATAAATCTTTCAAAAGTTTTAGTTAATAACCAGAAAATATATATACCGTCAAAAGAGGAACTACTGTGTGAGTTAAAACCATTCACTTTAAAAGAGGAAGAGATTCTCCCTCAAAACTCCGAAGAAAATACAAAGCCAGAAGGAGATATAACGGACAACCCTGTAACAAATAGCTGCATCAATATTAACACGGCGACAATAACTCAACTCGATAGTCTTGATGGAATAGGGCCTTCAACAGCTCAAAAAATAGTAGATAGTCGACCCTATAACTCTCTAACAGACCTTCTCAATGTAAGTGGAATTGGACAGGCAACCTATGACAAATTTAAAGATAATATTTGTATATAGTATGTTTCACTCCATAAAGACTAAAACCCATTCATTAGCAAAAAGAGTAGGAGGTTTCCTCCACTATCTGATCGACTTCAAAATTATTTTCATCTCCATCGTATATATCATTTTTAATATTTTTGGTATCACTCTTCTGAGAAACATGAACATCCACATCTCTATGAGACATATTCTACTGGTCTCTGGGGTGGTAATTATCCTGTTTCGGGTCTCCAATAGGCCGAGAAACATACCTGCCAATTCAAACCTTTCTAAAAAACGCCAGAAGCTATGTAGAAAATTGTTGCTCTTTCTGAACCTATTTAATTTGTTTGTATTAATACTGATATCTGTGACAGTTAGGCTGGTGCCTACCATTAAGCATGAGAAAGAAAACGATAAGACAGCCACAAGTTTCACAGAAGAATGGGTGGAATACAATGCGATTGTGGTATCTGAGATAACAGAGAAGCCAACATACAACACAATTGAAGTAAAACCCGTAGCAGATATATGGATAGGAGAGAGTGTGATTAAAGAAGGAAGTCAAAAATTCTTGATTAAGATCAAAAAATATCAAAACCCAAGGGTAGGAGAAGCGTGTAACATAAAGGGTTTGTTTAAAATGCCCGAAAACTTCGAAGATTTTAACTACAAAGACTACCTAAAAAACAATAATATTTACCTTTTGATGGAGTTTCCAGAAATGGAGTGTAGTGGAAAAAGAGAAGGCTTTATTTTGCAAAACATATTGGTAGATTTTAAACAAAAACTTAACAAAACAATTTCCGAACATTTGAAAGAACCTCAATCATCCTTAATGATGGGAATAATCTTTGGACAGGATAGACTATTCAGTGAGAAGTTTGATAGCAATGTGAGAATGGCAGGGGTGAGCCATATCGTAGCGGCATCGGGATACAATATAACGATATTGATATTGGCTGGAAGTAAACTTTTGAAATTCCTACCGTTAAAGCTAAGGTTATTCTTACTCCTGTTTTTAATCTGGGGCTTTTGTATCCTCTCAGGACTATCTCCGTCCATTGTAAGAGCCTGCATAATGACCAGCATAGCGCTCGTAGCTATGATCTTAGGCAAGAAGAACACTATCCATGTCACATTACCATTGGCGGCATTCATATTCGTGCTAATAGATCCCAAGATAGTCTTTAATGTTGGCTTTCAGCTCTCTGTAGTGGCAACACTGGGCTTGGTATATCTCCAACCTGCATTGAGTAATATATGGAAGAAGGTATTCAAGAAAAGTAATGGATTTGTTGAGGATACATTGCTTACTACACTAAGTTGTACGCTTACTACACTTCCAATAACGATATATACATTTGGTACAGTCTCAATCTGGGCTGTGGTAGCTAATTGCCTCATACTTCCCGTTGTAGAAAGCACGATGTTTTTAGGAATATTCGGGTTGATATTCTTAAAGCTATTTCCTTTACTATCAGTCCTACTATTCGAAGCTTCCAATGTTCAACTTAAATATTTCGAACTTGTAGTAAATTTAATCGGTAAGGTGGGATGGGGATATTGGGAGCTTGAAAAAGTTGGAATTGTTGTTCCCATAGTGATGTGTGTATTTCTAATATTACTTTGTATATATTTCTATCCTGTAGAAGATGAATCTCATAATTTCTATCTTAAAATTTCTAATTAAGAATATAATCTTAACTTTTTCGATAGCCATTGCCTTCTACAGGCTTTGTACTATGCAAGCTCCAGCAACACCTTCTGTGGTTTTCCTTAACATAGGACAAGGTGACGCTATACTAATTCAACAGGATAGTTTTCAAATGTTAGTGGATGTAGGAGCGGATACTGCCATATTGTATGAACTTCCCAAGTACATGCCAGAGAATGATCGAACGATTGAAGTCATAGTCTTAACTCATTCCCATGATGACCATATACAAGGCCTCTTTAGTATCCTAAACACTTACACAGTAGGGACAATCGTGTATGCCTCCCAATGCTTTAAATCCAACGACTTTGAATATGTAACTACGAATTACAAAGATAGCTTGTATGACCTTAAGGATAGCTGGAAGCTCACATATGGTGATATCTCCGCATCTGTAATATATCCAATTAACCTAAGCTGCCACAACAATGTGAATGAGGACTCCATAGTTTTGGATGTTAGTATTCTGGATACCAAGATTTTGCTAATGGGAGACGCGGGGTATGAAGCTGAAGAATATTTAATTGCGAATAGTTTGGTCGATCAAGTTGATATTTTGAAAGCAGGGCATCACTGCTCGAGATCAGCTACAAGTGATATGTTTCTCAGCGAGATTTTTCCTTCAATTGCAATTTGCAGCTGTGGTAAAGACAATGCTTTCGGACATCCTCACAGTGAAACAATCGATATCTTCAAAAAGTACAACGTACAACATTTGGTAACGTATGAGGAAGGGAATATTGTATTTACATTTTAAAAAGAGTAAGAATATATGGTAGAATGACAGTACAAATAGCTCTTTTGTACCTGTAGCTCAATTGGATAGAGCATTGGTTTGCGGAATCAACGGTTGTCGGTTCGACTCCGGCCAGGTA
>JAHISI010000075.1 GCA_018818345.1 Patescibacteria group bacterium
TGGAGGAGCATGATAAGAGGTTTGAGGCTATAGATAAGAAACTGGAGGAGCATGATAAGAGGTTTGAGGCTATAGATAAGAAACTGGAGGAGCATGATAAGAGGTTTGAGGCTATAGAAAAGAAGTTAGGAGAACACGATAAGAAATTTGGAGAAATAGAAAGAAGACTTGATAATATTGTTGAAGTTGTTGCACTTCACACAACATTGTTAAAAGATATTAGCCTTAGGTTAATATCTGTAGAAGGCAATGTAGAAAGAATGAGTCTCTCTGTAGAGAATATTTGGTCAAAGCTTGCTCTTCTATCTGCAAAGATAAAGGTTCAAGAAGACAAAACCGATACATTCAATATGCTTTTAGATAAAGGCAAGGATCAATACAAATAGTTTCTATACTCTTAGAGTAAAGCCACTGTAGCTACCCTATCATCGCTCCCAATATTCATAATCTTTACACCTGAAGTCTGTCTCCCAAGCTTTGGAACAGTTTTGAGTTCTGAACGTATAACTTTAGACTTTTCGGATATGACTACAATTTCTTCTTGCTCAGGTTCAATGATTCTAGCTGTAGAGATCTTTCCAGTCTTAGGTGTAACTCTGAATGTAAAGACACCAGTCCCACCTCTTTTTTGAGTTGGATATTCTTTAAGGACAGACATCTTACCAAAACCATTCTCAGAGAGAGTTAGGACCATCATATCATTGTTTTTAACTATGCCCATACCTGCTACGCAATCGGTAGCCGATTTAAATTTGATAGCTGTAACACCTCTTGTATTTCTGCCCATTGGCCTAACATCGGATTCCTTAAATCTTACCGATTTACCGTCTGCGGTTACGATCAAGACCTCATCTTCTCCTGTAGTTGGTTTAACCCATGCTAAGGAGTCACCAGTCTCAAGCTTAATAGCGGTCAATCCATTGGCTCTGATCTTAGCGAATTCGGAAAGCTCTGTCTTTTTGATAATGCCCTTTTCGGTTACCATTAGGAAATATTTGTAAGCAATGGCTTCTCCACTTGCTTGTTGTTCCTTAATCTTGCCTTTTGGATCTCTAGTTAGTACAGAGGTAATAATTTCCTCAGGTTCTAACTGTACAAGATTTACCAATGGTAATCCCTTTGCAGTTCGACCATATTCAGGAATTTCGAATATTCTTAGATTGAATACCTTACCTTTGTTTGTGAAAAGTAAAAGTTCATCATGGGTATTACATAGGAAGGCATGCTCTATAAAGTCACCCTCTTTAGTATCTCCACCGGAGACACCCTTTCCACCTCGTTTTTGAGCTTTGTATGTATCAGGAGTTAATCTCTTGATATATCCAGAATGAGTAATGGTAACCAACATATCCTCGGATGCAACCATATCCTCTTCTGAGATTTCATTTACCTTGCCCTTTACAACTTTTGATCTTCTATCATCTCCATACTTCTCTTTTACCTCTTCTAAATCCGCATTGATGATTTCAAGAATTCGTGCAGGATTCTCTAAGATATCATTGTAAGTCTTAATATTTTCTTGTAATTCATTGTATTCATTTTGGAGTTTCATCTTTTCCAAAGCAGCTAACCTTCTTAATTGCATATCTAAGATTGCTTGTGCTTGTACTTCTGTAAACTTGAATTTATCCATCAAGTTAGTCTTTGCAGTTTCTTGAGTCTTTGAACCACGAATAGTTGCAATTACTTCATCCAGCATATCGAGTGCTTTGAGTAAGCCTTCTAATATATGTGCTCTGAATCTAGCTTCTGCTAAATCAAATTCATATCTTCTAATGGTTACTGTTATTCTGAATGAAATAAAGAGCTCTAAAATTCTCTTTAATGGTAATGTCTTTGGCTGTTGATCTACCAATGCAATCATATTTGCATTAAATACCTTCTGCATTTCAGTATATTTGTAGAGCTTGTTCAATACTGCTTTAGGTTGTGATTCTCGTTTTAGTACTATTACAACCCTCATTCCTTCTCTGCTAGATTCATCTCTAATGTCTGCAATACCTTCAAGTTTCTTTTCTTTAACTAAATCTGCCATCTTTTCAATCATATGTGCTTTGTTTACTTGGAATGGTATCTCTGTGATGACAATATTGAATCTTCCTTGGTTGCCTTCTACAATTGTAGCCTTTGCTCTTTGTAGGATTCTTCCCCTACCGGTAGCGTATGCATTTAAGATTTCATTCTGGTCATAGATTGTTCCACCTGTTGGGAAATCAGGGCCAGGGATAATTTCGATTAAATCTAATGGTGTAATCTCAGATTTGAATTCTGGGTATAGTACGTTGTTTTCTAAAGCTATCTTTTCTCTTAACTCCTTGATCTTTAGTTGATATTCTAAATCGTTAGTATCTACATAGTTTTCTAGATAGTCCTCAGGCTTGGAGTTCAATGTTCTTGGGATTATTTCCTTTGATTCTTTGTCTCTTCTTAATTGATTGTATACTGCATTTCCTTCCCAACTGTTACCTAATTTAATCATTGCTTGAAGTGCATTGATTAACTCTCTCAGGTTGTGAGGAGGCATTTTAGTTGCCATACCTACTGCAATACCATCTCCACCATTTGCTAATACATTTGGAAATGCGGCTGGTAATACAGATGGTTCTAATCTGGTTCCATCATAGTTTGGTACAAATGTAACGGTTCCTTTACCTAAGTCTCGAAGCAAGTCCATAGTGATCTTTCCCATTCTAGCCTCTGTGTATCTCATTGCTGCTGCGGTATCTCCATCGATTGAACCGAAGTTCCCTTGCCCATCGATTAGAAGATATCTAGTAGAAAAGTCTTGAGCTAGTTTTACTAATGTAGGGTATATGACTGCCTCACCGTGAGGATGATAGTTACCTGAAGTATCGCCTGCAATCTTTGCACATTTTCTGTAGTGTGCACTTGGTGTTAGAGCTAAGTCGTTCATTGCCACAAGTATTCTTCTTTGAGATGGTTTAAGACCATCTTTTACTTCTGGTAATGCACGAGAGACAATGACGGACATAGAGTAATCCAAATAGTTGGATTTCATTTCATCTACAATTGATCGTTCAAAGATTTCTCCTGGTTTGAATGAAAGGTTGAACTTTATCTCCCCATTATCATCTTCAGCTGTTGCATCTAATGGTGAGGTTTCTTCTGTGTTAGGAGTCTCCTCTGTTGCAGATGTATCCTCAGCAAGTTCTATTATTTTTTCTTTTTGCTCTTCGTCTGTCATTATGGTGTTGTTTAAATATCTAAGTTAGCCTTCGTAGCATAGGTCTGTATGAACCTTCTTCTAGGAGGAACCTCATTGCCCATTAACATTTCAAATGTTTTCTCTGCATCCTCTGCATCTTCGATATGTACTCTCTTCAATACTCGAAGGGCGGGATTCATAGTAGTCTCCCACAACTGATCAGGATTCATTTCTCCTAAACCTTTAAATCTATTTGCAATTGGATTCTTTCCTTCCTCTTTAGCTTCTTTAACAAATGCATCTTTTTCGGCATCATTTAACAAGTAATATTTCTTTTTTCCAATCTCTACTTTGTGAAGTGGAGGTTGTGCGACATACACATAGCCTTGTTCGATGAGAGGTCTGAAGAATCTGAATAGCAATGTTAATACCAAGTCCGTGATATGCAAACCATCGACGTCTGCATCGCTCATGATTATAATTTTGTGATATCGCAATTTCTTAATATCTAGACTATCTCCAATACCAACACCCAAAGCTGTTGTAACATTGTTAAATTCTTCATTGGTCAATACTCGGTCTACTCTGTATTTGTGTGTATTCATAATCTTACCTCTTAAAGGAAGTATAGCTTGAGTGTGTCTATCCCTACCCTGTTTAGCTGAACCACCTGCTGAGTCTCCCTCAACGATGAATAGTTCACTCTCTGCAGGATCTTTACTACTACAATCAGCTAATTTACCAGGCAAACTAGTAGATTCTAATACACTCTTTCTAATTACAGCATCTCTTGCAGCTTTTGCTGCAGCTTTAGCTTTGTTAGAAAGCACTGCTTTCCCAATGATAGCTTTCGCTTCTGTTGGATGCTCTTCCAAGTATGTTAGTAACTCATCTCTTACGACTTTCCCTACGATACTTTTAACCTCTGGGTTATTTAATTTGATCTTTGTCTGACCTTCAAACTGTGGATCTGGAACCTTGACCGAAATTATTGCAGTTAAGCCTTCTCTAACATCATCTCCACTTAAACCAGTATTTAATCCTTTGAGTAGATCATTTTTTTGTGCGTATGAGTTGAGAGCACTGGTTAATGCTGTTCTAAAGCCGACCAAGTGAGTGCCGCCTTCTGGATTTATGATGTTGTTGGTATAGCATCTGACATCTTCCTCTAACCCATCAGTATATTGCATAGCTACTTCCACGATGACATTGTCATCTTCTTTGTTCATGTAGAAAGGATCTGGGCTAATTGGCTTTTCATCTACTACTAAGAATTGTACATATGATTTAATTCCATCTTCAAAGTAGACATCATAGTTTTTGTCTTTGCTTCCTCGGGCGTCAGTTATTGTTATTCTTAATCCTGCTGTTAAGTATGCATGTTGTCTACAACTTTTTACAATGGTGTGGAAATCAAAATCGATAGTTGAAAAAATCTTTTCATCTGGTTTGAAGGTATGCTCAGTTCCTGTTTCTTTTGAATCTCCAATTTTCTCAACAGGAGCCATTGGAATACCTCTTTCATATCTTTGCTGATATAGGCCACCATCTTTTTTTACTTTTGTAACCATCCACTCAGAAAGAGCATTGGTACATTTCATACCTACCCCGTGTAATCCACCAGAGACTTTGTAAGCTCCACCGTCAAATTTACCACCAGCATGCAGGTTGGTCATAACGGTTTCGAGAGTAGAAACCTTGGTTTCAGGGTGCATCTCTACAGGTATACCTCGACCATTATCTCTTACTGTTAGAGAACCATCTTTGTTAAATGTTACCCATATATGCGAACAATATCCTGCTAAGGCCTCATCTACAGAGTTGTCTAAAATTTCGGTAAATATATGATGTAAACCAAACTTGTCGGTCGAACCAATGTACATTGCAGGTCTTTTTCTAACAGCTTCTAACCCTTTTAATACTTGAATGTTAGATGCTCCATAATCACTTTGTTTGGTCATTATTTGTGTGGTTTCCGTAAATTAGTTTCCCGGTCAAAATACCCTATATTTTACCTTTTTTTAGGGTAAATGTTAAGCATTTAAGAATAGTAACAATGCCTCTAATACAAGCTTTTTATTACAATTGCTGTTTATCTTATTCCTAGTCTCTTGTATATATTTCAATTGGTCTGAAATAGCCTTAGAGCTATTTATATTATCATTTTTAATTTCATTTTCAAGTTCTACCCTAAAGTACTCCTCAATATCAGTGAGTAATTTAAGGCATTCTACCTTATCTTTTGAAATGCTGTCTACATATCCAAACTGTTCAACTAAATCTTGATCCAAAATTGAGGGCTTAATCTTTGTAACTTCTTCTAGTACCCCTTGCTTTATATATACTGGCTTGGATCTTGAATAGATAGTGGGTAAAACGTTCTTTTCATTGTCTACGCAGAGTATATATATTGTATCGTCACCACTCTCCTCTAATGTTTTCAAAAAAGAATTCTGAGCTTGTGGTGTGAGTTTCTCTGCCTGGTATATGATAGCTATCTGTTTGGAATTACCAAATGGCTTGAAGATCATTTCTTTTACAAAATCTTTTACATCCTCAATACCAATACTGTTCTCCTCGCGTCTATCTAATATATGTATGTCAGGAGTTTCTTGTATTGAGGTGATATCTTTTTCTAAGAGCGTTGATACGAACTGGGTCAGATAGTCAGTTTGTTGCTTAGTATTTTTACTAATGAAGAGATATGTCATAGCCTATTCTACCATATTGAAATTATTAACGATTTTGACAAATAAATGGTTCCTAGATATACTAATAACACAATTGGCATTAGCCACGACTCCCTCTACGTTACAATAGGCCGTTGGTGGAGGGAGATAAAAATAATTCTCCAATTTTAGACAGTATGTTTTGATAATGAGAATCTTCTAGTTCCCCCATTTTTCCTAATAGTCTTTTACTACTAAATACCCTTAGCTGGGAGATCATAACAGCCATAGGTCTATTGTCAAAATCTTTGATATATTCCATATCTAAATTATATGTTTTTGTTATTAACTGCCAAAGCCAGTTCATCTATTTCTACTACTCATTGACTCTCCATACTGGTTATCATAAACTGAATAAAGTATTAGATTACAAACTGCCGCCAAATGATAACTAAAAGTTCGCTTTTAAAATACTTCCAAACTAAAGGATTAATAACCGAGGACGATGCTAGGAAGGTCCTTGTTGAAAGAAGTCGTAGCCAAAAGAGCGAAGAAACAATCATACGTGAGATGACATTGGCAAATGAAGAACAAATTGCACAAGCCAAGGCTGAGATATTTGGAATCCCATATGTGAATTTAAAAGACGTTGAAATACAGGAGAGCATAATCTCTGAGGTTAGTGTTGATGCTTTGCAGAAATATAGAGCAGTACCTTTTGAGAGAAACCAGGATTCTGTAAAGATTGCTATGCAGGATCCATTTGACATACAGGCGACTCAGGCTTTGCAGAGAAAATATCCTGCAGGTACGAGAATCCTGGTACATATTACTACTGCCGAGAGTATTGGATACATTTTAGATCGTAGAGTTGGAGAGACAATGAGCTCTGAGGTTACTGAGGCTTTGGAAGATGTGGAGATGCCAGTTACTGAAATTAATGAAGATCCAAATATTCTATCAAGCACAGATTTATCAAGTGCTCCAATTGCAAGAATTGTAAATGCAATCCTTCAATATGCAGCTATATCCCAAGCATCCGATATCCATATCGAACCAATGGAAAAGAAAACACGTGTAAGATTTAGAATTAATGGTGTAATGACAGAACGATTGGCTTTGCCTTCTAATCTTAATCCAGCACTTGTATCTAGAGTTAAGATTCTTTCAAACCTAAAAATTGATGAAAAACGTGTGCCGCAAGATGGAAGATTCCCAATCAAAGTAAATGGCGCAAAGATAGACCTTCGTGTTTCTACTATGCCCACCATATATGGCGAGAAGGTCGTTATGCGTCTTCTAGAATCTGATACCTCTAATGTGACTTTGGAATCTACGGGAATGAGAGGTCATGCATACAAGGTGTATCTTGATGGCTTGGGTGTCACAAATGGTATTGTGCTTGTCACTGGTCCTACAGGTAGTGGTAAAACACGTACCCTGGCCTGTTCCTTGATGAAGGTAAATGATGCTAAGGTGAATATCATATCTCTTGAAAATCCTGTTGAAATCAGAGTCCCTGGAGTTACTCAGGTTCAGATTAATCCTGATGCTGGTCTTACATTCGCAACAGGGCTTCGATCTGTATTGAGACAAGATCCGGACATCGTAATGGTAGGAGAAATCAGAGACCAGGAAACTGCTCAACTTGCGGTTCAAGCCTCTCTTACGGGGCACTTAGTACTTTCTACTTTGCACACAAATAGCGCGGCAGCAGCTATACCTAGACTTTTAGATATGGGTATAGAACCATACTTACTCTCTTCAACAATTAGATCTGTAGCAGCACAGAGATTACCAAGAAAGATTTGTGAGCATTGTGTGGAAGCATATCCTGCATTACCAGAAGTGGTGAAAGATATTAAAGATGAAATGAGCAGTGTCCCAGGCTTTGATGTAATACAATACTTAACAAGAGTTGCAGCATCCCAAAATACGTCGGCAGATTTCAATTTCGTACCTAGAAGTTCCGCTTTTAAACCCCCAGAAATGGGTCCAGATGGTCAACCAATTCTCTATCTTTACCGTGGTAAAGGATGCGACAAGTGTGGAGGAACTGGATACTCAGGAAGAATTGGTATTTTTGAGGTGTTAGATATCACAGACAAGATAAGTAGGATGATGATGGAAACTGTAACGGACAAAGATATTGAGAAAGTTGCACAAGAGCAAGGAATGCTTACTATGACAGAAGATGGTTACCTCAAGGCACTCGAGGGAATCACCACGCTTGAAGAAGTAATGAGAGTGTCAAAAGAGTAAATTTTTGATATAACTAAAGAATGGATAATAATACTGCCCAAGATGACAATGTAAAATTTGGATATACCAATATTCCTACGGATACTCCGGTGGCTTCAACAACCCCGACTACACCTGCTGTAACAACTCCTCCTGCGCCAACCACACAAGATATTTCTCAACTAAGTCAAAAGATAGAAGAAATTAATAAAACATCTGAGGCTCCAAAGACTACAAATTCTTATGTTGCTCAACCTACAGACCTTCCCAACTTAGAGAAAGTTTCTCAGAATGTCGGAATATTGCCAGATGGACCGTCTCCTCTACCCTCTTCCGATATGACATTAGATTCATTAGGAAGGTCTGGGAATAATTTGGATGATATTATGCCTGATTTCAAGAAACCTAAAGCAATGGAAAGAGAGCCTAAATCAGATAATTTAGCAAAACCTGTAGATCCAAAGCCCATCGAGGAAGAGGTTGTCGAAAATAATACAAATACCCCTAATTACTCAATAAATGGTACCAACAATTCTAAATATAGAATTGAAGACTTATTGGGATTAACGATAAGCCGAAATGCATCTGACCTACATATTGCCGTAGGATATCCCCCTATCATCAGAGTAGATGGAGAATTAGAAGAAGTTGGAGATAGAATTCTTAATCCTGAAGATGCCGAAGAATTAATCCTAAGTGTTCTCTCGGATGAAAAGAAAGAGCTTTTAGAAGTTAACAGAGAGGTTGATTTGGCCTATACATATGAAGGTGCCAGTAATGCACGATTCAGAATCAATGCATACTATGCAATGAAGAACTTGAGTGCCGCGTTCCGATTGATTCCATCTAGAATTAGAACCATTGAGGAACTTATGCTTCCTCAGATGTATCATCAGTTTACAAAATTAAAACAAGGCCTAGTACTAGTTACAGGTCCTACTGGACATGGAAAAAGTACAACCTTAGCAAGTTTGCTTGAGGACATTAACAGAACAAGATTCGCACACATCGTAACTATTGAAGATCCAATCGAGTATGTATTTGAAGGAAAGAAATCATTAATAGATCAAAGAGAAATGAATGACGATACACACTCATGGGAAATCGCACTTAGAAGTGCACTAAGACAAGACCCAGATGTGTTGCTTGTCGGTGAGATGAGAGATTACGAGACTATTTCTGCAACTATTACCCTGGCTGAAACAGGTCACTTAGTATTTGCAACTTTGCATACTAACAGTGCATCTCAGACCATTGACCGTATAATAGATGTATTCCCAGATAATCAACAGCCACAAGTAAGAGCACAATTAGCAAATATTCTTGAAGCTGTTGTTGCTCAGAGGCTAATTCCTCTGGAAAAAGGTGGAAGAAGAGCTGTCTCGGAGATTATGATAAAGAATTCAGCAGTTGGAAACCTTATTCGAGAAGGAAAGGCTAACCAGATAGATAACGTTATTAGAACAAGCTCAGACATAGGAATGATTTCTCTCGAAAAATCTCTGGTTAATCTTGTAAGGGAAGGTATTATTTCCGTACAAAAGGCTCAAGAATATGCTGTATTCCCAGAGGAAGTTTTAAGATTATTAAAAAGTTAAAATATGAAGCAATTTAAATATTCAGCAAGAGATGTAAAAGGGAAAGTTGTAACTGGTGAGGTTGAAGCAAGAGATGCAGAATCTGTCACCGATATCTTGCATGATAGAGGCTTGATTGTTGTTAGTATTAAAGAAGGAATGGGCATTGATTTCGAGAAATTGGCAGAGATAAATATTGGTGGCGTTCCAATGAAAGAGAAAGTTGTCTTTATGCGTCAGATGTCTACAATGGTAGGAGCTGGCTTACCACTTACGCGAGCATTAGAAATTATGGTACAACAGGCCGGAAACCCCTTCTTCAAAAGAGTCTTAAAAGAGGTCTTGGCTTCTGTCCAATCAGGTAGATCTTTATCTGATTCCTTCAGAGCACAAGATGAAATATATGATGAAGTAACTTTGAATCTTATTGAAGCTGGTGAAGAAAGTGGAAACCTTGAAACTATCCTGGAAAGGCTTGCAACTGAATTAGAAGAGAAGAATAGTCTTACAAGTAAGCTTAAATCGGCAATGATATACCCTATTATTATTTTAGTGGTTATTGTTGTCGTTGTAGTATTGATGATGATGGTGCTTATTCCTTCTATGGCAACAATATATAGTGATTTTGGAGCGGAGTTACCTTGGGTTACGAGAGTCCTTATGGGCATGAGCGATTTCTTCCTTAACTTCTGGTGGGCTGTATTGGTTGTTCTTGCGATCTTGATTATCGGAGGAAAATATTATTTAGATTCTCCCAAGGGGAAGAGAAATTGGGACAAATTGGTATTGAAGATTCCTGTAATTGGAGGAATTATAACTAAAATGCAATTATCACAATTTACTAGAATATTAGCATTGCTTTTGGGAAGTGGGTTATCAATTATTAAAGCTCTGGAGTTAACAGCATCATCGCTGAGTAACAGTATGTTCAGAGATACAATTACAGAAGCAAAGGCTGAGGTTGAGAAAGGTGGCGCTTTGGCTTTACCTATTGCTCGAAGTGAATATTTCCCTTTACTCGTAAGCAGTATGATTGCTGTTGGTGAAGAAACAGGAGAGATTGATTCCGTATTAACCAAAGTGTCCGAATATTATAAAGAGGAAGTTGATGTTGCAACTACAAATATGGCTTCTGTTTTAGAGCCTGTATTCCTTATCATAATGGGATTAGCAATTGGGTTTATAGCTTTAGGTGTTTATATGCCTATGTTCCAGCTATCTTCTGCAATCGGTTAATTCGTCATTGACAAGGTATAAAAAGTTTTGTAATCTTTACTTAGTTAAATTAATAACTGTCTAATCAAACATGAGAAAGAATCTCTATGAAGCATTCACATTAGTAGAAATGCTTATCGTTATGGGTATCCTTATAATCTTAATGGCTGTTGGTATTACTGCTGGTAGATTTGCTATCAATAGAGCTAATGATGTTGCTCACCAGAACGCTGTAGACCAGATTTATACTGGCTTACAAGCTTACTATACTGATAATAGAGAATTTCCTGTTGGTACAGAAACTCCTGCTACAATGATTGCTGCTGCGGGTGATTTAGGAAAGTATCTTGATAACGGAGCATTTGATGGTGGTACAGCTGCAACATATTACTACATGGTTTCAACAGATCAGCAGGTTGTATTGGTTTGTGTAGCTAAGGGTGGTTTAGATGATGATAAAGAACTCGGATTCTATTGTAACGGAAACGGATTTGGAGCTACAGAAGTTGCAGGTGGTGCAATAACTTCAAAAGATGTTGCATTTGGAACAGGAGCTGATTACACATACATTAGTACTCCATCTACAGGGATAACAAGCTCTGATTGGGATGGTAATGCATGGAACTAATAGCATTTTAATGTGATTTAAAACCCCTCCTTGTGAGGGGTTTTTTATTTTTCCTAACAGTATATAATTGAAACATGATTATCTTCTATATTTGTATATTCTTTATTGGTGCAGCATTAGCTAGCTTTATCAATGCCACACTTTACAGAATAGAAAAGGAATTCAAATGGAAAGCACTACTTACCCAGAACTCTCATTGTGAAGAATGTGGGCACACACTCTCTTGGATAGATCTCCTACCAGTCTTAGGATTTTTAATTAACAAGGGAAAATGTAAATATTGTAATGCGAAGGTTAATATCTATTATCCAATATCTGAATTTGTACTTGGAATAATCTTTCTCTTTTTCTTTCTCTACGCCGTCCCCTTCTATATGTATGTTGTAATCCTTTTTCTTTTCATCTTAAGTACCTACGATATTAAAGAACTGGGTATACCAAAAGATTTAACACATATTTTCCTTGCTTTATGTTTAATAATTTTCATATTTACTTTTGATGTTACAAAAATATATTTCCCAATAGCTATTGGAATTTTCTTAATCCTCCTTAACATCTTTAAAAAATCATTTGGATTGGGAGATATTTTAATTATTCTGGGACTTGGGGTATTAATTAGTAAAGAACAATTCATTATCTTTTTTTGGCTTTCGATAATCATAGCTCTACTCTATTCTATTCTCTTTATGATTAGAAAAAAGATAGACATAAAGAAAGCAAAAGTACCAATGGTACCCTTTCTGAGCATCGCCTTTGTAATAGCCATAATATATGGTGAGGTTCTCTGGGGTCATATTCTTAAATTACTGCAAATGTGATAGATTAAATCATGCCTAGAAGATACAAAGCTTTTACACTAGTTGAAATGTTAATTGTAATGGGAGTACTCATTGTACTCCTCTCCATTGGTGTTATGGTTGGACGATTTGCGCTTCAAAAAGCTCAGGATGTAAAACATAAAGATGCTGCAAGGCTATTGTATACAGCATTAATTAAATACAAAAACATTAATGGAGCCTACCCTGCGCTTGGAACATGTAGTGGATGTATAGAGAGAGAATTCTTCGCATATGCCATGGGATACAATGGTACACCAAGCAATTACATTTTAAAGGAATATGCCAATGAAGATGGAATATTTGATGGTGGCAGTGATGCTACCTACTACTATGCTGTAGATAGCATAGATCAAAGGTTTGTTGTGGTTTGTGTATCTCTTGGGGGAATAGATGATGAAAACGAACGAGGCTTCTATTGCACGGGAGATGGTATAGGAATGCTCCCCGAGATCAGCCCAATTACGGATAAAGATATTGGAGCACAGTCGACAGGTGATTCCTTAGCTATAACTGTAAAGAGTATGGACAACTCTGACTGGCGTAACGAAGACGGTTTCTCTTTAAACGATTGATACCTATCTCTTTCTATGTTAAATTAAACTGTTGAATTGTATACATACTGCCTTGAATTTAAAACTGCGAAAAATATATTCCGCCTATACCTTAATGGAACTCTTAGTCGTAATGAGCATATTTTCCATTCTTGGAGCTATGACCTTTTCCGCTTTTGGAAATTTACAAAATACTGTTAAGATGAACGAATATGCACTTACTCTTGAGCAAGATGTAAGGTCTGTTCAAAGATCTGCAATGCTCCTTGAAAGATCTTCCGGAGAAAAATGGCTCTATGGACTAGGAATTGATTTTGGTGATTTAGAGAGCAACGATGATGGTTTGTATACCGCATTCAAGTGGTGTTCACCCTTTGTTGACTATGGTGATATTCTTACTAAATCTAGTCTTCCAGCATACACCCCTTCGAAATCCTTGGGTGCACCCACAGGGATAGGAAGTGAATCAAATGGGTATTTGACTGTTTCCTCTATTGGTGGTTCTTGTGGAACAAATGCAACTTCCTCATTAAGTATTTTGCCAGGATATGACAAATCTACAACAACTCCAATATCAGATATAACAATTACAGAGATAGATGGCAAAAAACCTAGATTTGTAGTTTTTGAATCTGTGTCAGGGAGAACATTTTTTTATGCTGATGATGGAGAGCTGCTAAATTACACTACAGAGGGTAAATTGGAAGCAGATCCAAAGCCATTTGTAATTACAATCAATCCCCAGAGTGATGTTAATACAAGAATTATAACTATTGGAAACCTTTCGGGTAAAATAAATACAGAATCAGTACAATGAAAATAAAGATTAAATCAAAATATGAAGGAATGGGATTCGTGGAGGCTTTAATAGCCATTATGGTTGTTGGAGCATCATCTGTTGTATTGATGCAAATAGCAGCACGTACACTTCAAGAGATGATTCAGAATGAAACCATTGATACGATGACTCAATATGCAGTTGAAGGTGCAACTATGGTACAGAATGTAGCTATGCAAGAGAAATTGTCTGGAGAAGATGTATTCCCAGATCAAATCGGAAGTAATAACAATTGTTATGTAATCGATAAGGATGGAGATAATCAGTATACCTTTAGAAAAACAGAACAAGGCTACGTAACATACAATCTAGAAGACAGGGAATCATATAGGGCTAATGCTTTGGTACCGGAGGATGATGAAGGTCAGTTCTTTAGAATATTCTGTATTGAGGATTATAGCTTAACAGAAAAGTATGTTGTCGTAGAAGTAATAGTGGGTCAAACCACAGTAAATCCAGTTGAAGTAAATGGCGAAAATATAACCAAAGGCTACAGTGTTAAAGATTACACATATTTTACCGTTGTTAACCTATGATGAACCTCTTAAACAGAAAAGAAAAATATGAAGGTTTTAGTCTTGTAGAAATGTTAATAACCATTGTAATCATGGGAGTGGTAATGCTTACTGCCTCCTCTACTCTAACAACATTAATAAAGATATCAACTGTTTCAAGTAACAAAACGAGAGTTAGGTCAGAAAGTGAATTCGTTCTTGAACTTGTACGAAGGACTGTAAGAAACTCAAACCCTTCAGATGTTTACATTTATAGCACTGATGATTTAAGAAAATATGACCCAACTCAAAATGCGGTAGTTGATAATGTGGCTTTTGATCCAACAATCAAAACGAGATATGCAACGTCCCTGACCCAGAATGAGATTGGCAATGAGATTCATTTTCGTCCATATGGATATGAAAGTTGGATTTGTATTGCCTACTTCCCTTCAACAGAAGATGATACAGTTGGATATATTCTTAAAACATCAGCCCAGGACCTATTAGATAAGCAAGAGACATGTTTTGATGAAACTGCCAGTAGATATGTCATTCCTCTCAATTCTGAAGTTGTAAATGTCAAAAGCTTTGAGATTGCATATACAATGTTAAAAGATTCTAATTACTTAATTCGTTTTGATATTGAAGCAGAACCCCTTCAGTGGTATTTGGCAGCTGGAGCTCCTGTAAAGAAAATAGTACATAGGCAGGCGGTAGTTTCAACAGAAGGAATAGTATGGTAGAAAGGCAAAATATAGATATTTGATATAGGTACTTAACATACAGTTAAGAAATTGCTTATACTGTATGCATGTATATATGTATTCTAATTTAATTACTTAAATATATGGCAAAAACAATATTAATAGTTGAAGATGACAAACAGCTTTTAGATTCATATAAGGAACTCGTAGAAACCGCAGGATACACCTGTCTAACCGCAAGTGACGGATATCACGGTTTAGACGTAATGGCTCAGCAGATGGGCACTGTGGAGCTCGTGCTGCTTGATTTAATGATGCCGGGTGTTGATGGGCTTGAAGTATTGAGAGCCGTAAAAGCAAATCCTGAAAAATATGGAAATCTTCCTGTAATTGTTCTTACAAATATGACAAGTGATGCAGTTATAAAAGAGGCCTTTGATTTAGGAGCCTCATCATATCTTGTTAAAACAGATATAGATTATGCAGGTTTGATTAAAGAGTTGAATAAGTATTTAGGAGAATAGAATTTTTTGTTATTATATATAAATATTAAAGTTAAACTTAGAAGAAACTGCTCAATATGGCTAAGCTGCCCGATCATGTAGGTATAGATTTTGGTACTCATTCAGTGAAAGCTGTTGAGTTAAGAAACATCTCCTCTGACTTCCCAGAGCTTGTAAATCTTGGATCTCAAATTACACCAAGAGGAGTAATCAATAGTGAAGACAAAGCTGATCAAACTAAACTCTCGGATGTATTAAAGAAACTTTACGATTCATCAAAGATTAGAAACAAATCTGTAGTAATGGCCCTACCAGAATTTTCAGTATTTACACGATTCCTGGAGTTTCCAGGTGTAAAACTTGAGGAACTAAAAGATGCTGTCTACTTTGAAGCAAAACAATATATCCCTATGCCTCTTGATGAGGTGCAACTTAGTTACATAACCATTGGGTTTAACCAGGCAAAGAATGCACCAAGAGTACTCTTGGTAGCTGCTCCTCGTAAGATTATAGATATCTATATCAATGTCGCTATGAGTGCAGGATTAGAGCTTGCAGCCATTGAGACAGAATCTGTTGCAATGGGAAGAGCAATGTATCGTGCTACAAAGAAAAAGGATTTAGTAATGCTTGATTTCGGTGCAAATAGTACAGACATGAGTATTCTTTCTGAAGGCTATTTGGTCTTCTCTCAAAGTATTGCAATTGGATCTGATTCTTTAACACAATCAATCGTCAACAAATTTAATTTTGAATATTCCCGAGCGGAAGAATTTAAACGAAACTATGGTGTTGTAGAAAATGTATTAGAAGGCAAGATCAACAATGTGCTCTCCCCTATCGTTGAATCCATATTGGTTGAGGTAAGAAGAGGAATAGAGTTCTACAAGAACAAAACATTGGTAGCTGCTCCTATGGACTATATACTTAACGGAGATGGTGCTCTACTTCCTGGATTGATGGAATATGTTGCAAAAAGTCTGGGTGTTAATGTCTCAATTGCTACACCATGGAATGCTGTAAGAGTTGATAATAAATTTAAAGACATAATAACAAAGAGTGGCCCATCATACTCTGTTGCTATTGGGCTTGCATTAAAAGATGAATAAACAA
>JAHISI010000076.1 GCA_018818345.1 Patescibacteria group bacterium
TATCTTACTATCTGAGCCAAAGGTTATCATACTTGCTAAGAAGATAAATGTTGTTATGAATTTAGATGATTCCCCTTGTTCAATAAGAAAATTAATAAATTCTTCTTCTGCCTGATTCTTTTCTTGAAAAAAGCCAAGCTCGTTACCTGTATATTCAGAAAGCGTAGCCGAAAAAACTTGTTCTCCCCGCTCAAGATCTATTTTGCAATGATACTTTTCTTCAATTGCAGCTTGATCAAATGAAGAAGTGATATTCTCAGATTTTAGTTGTGGATCGTCCTCTGGCATAATAACTTATAATATATCGTTATATCTCCATATTGGCAATACGGTATAATCAATTATGAACCTAAATCTTCAAACAACCCTTTTAGGTGGACAAGCATTTAACTGGGACTATATAGATAACAAATACTACGGTTTTACCCATAATGGCTTAATAATCATCAATAATGGAAAGATCACACAAATCAATGAGAATATAGATATGGATGAATATCTAGGAAATCATCTAGACTATGAAAGCATTAAGAAAGAGATAAACAAGGATAGACATATAGATGAGGCAATAAAACACATTAAAAATATCACAGTATTAAAACAAGATTTCCTCCTAACAACCACCTCATACATACTAGCTACAAACAAAAATATTCCATCCATTAGAAAAAGTATTAGAGTACTCTCTCAGATGTATGGGACACCTATTTCAGGTACAAGCCACAATACCTTCCCTACACCCAAATCATTAGCCTTAGCCCCCATAGAGGACCTTAAAAAGGCTAGTATTGGGTATAGGGCACCATATCTTAAGGAAACATCAAAATTACTAGCTGAATTACAACTACCAAACAACAAGGAAGATGTTAGAAAAGTATTAATATCAATGCCTGGTATAGGCCCAAAGGTTGCAGATTGTATATTACTCTACTCACTTGGATATTTAGATACAGTACCAATAGATAGATGGATGTACAATATAGCTAAGGATATATACCAAGTACCATATACTAAAAATGAGGATATATCTAAATGGTATACAGAATATTTTGGGAAATATGCTGGTATAGCGGGACAATATCTATTTGAATATTATAGATTGAAATAGACATATTATAGGTTGTATAATGAGGCTTCTTACAAATCGCTCTTAAGAGGAGAAAAGTATGGAAAAAGCACCCGAAAGCATTAGAATTGTTTTCGTTCCAAAGGGACATATAGACCCAACAATTCAAAGAGACTTCAATCTCAAAGATTACAGATTGAAAAATATCTTGGATTGCTGGAAACCCTGCGAAGCTGATTTTGATATCAATATATATATTGATGAAATAATTCAAAAAGAGGCTATAATTGGGGCTTCCAATACAGAGAAAATCAATAATCTTAAGATATTCTTAAGACAGCATTGGGCTAAAAATCCAATTCTCTTAAGAAGTGAGATACTTTTTTTTAAAGATATCAGATAGATTTATGTAAGACATCGGAGACGAGAATCTAAACCTTTCGTCTCCGATGATAACACCTTAAAACACCACTACTATAAACGACTCAATACTAGAACAAGCAACAATTGAAAAAGATCCCAAAACAGCCCTCATAGAAACTGCTATCTCCATTGCACAATATCGAAAAAATACAGCAGGAGATAACTATAAATATCAAAAATACCAAGAAGAAGCTCTCAATGAGCTATATAATGAAAGCTTCAGATTCTGTACAGATATTCATGATTGTCAACCAGGGAGATTGTTAGAAACGCTCTTTTATATAAATATGTATGAATTAGGGATACCAATAACACCCTCAACTGGAGAACAAGATGCAAAAGGTATAGACTTTTTTCTTTTTGATAAACAAATACCCATAGATGTTACATGCAATGCAACTCCACATGTAATTACTAATAAATTAAGAAGAGAAAACGCCTCTATCTTATTCATTCCTCAATTCCCAAAACAACAATCCATAAAACAATTCAGAAGCAGAGAATACATACTTAATCATTTTACTGAGAATATGTTAACTCCAGACCGATATTTGCAGATAATGCTTACATTGAATACTGAATTCAAGCAGATCCTTATCGAAAATTTAATGAATAAATACTATTATCACAAAGATCTTAGACTTAAAAAGGTGAAAAACAAAGACATATCAAAGGTCGATTACATGATCAAGCTATTATCTAGCTCCCTTTAATGATTTCAATAACTGATCCGCCTGAGCTTGAGTCGCAAAGTTTGGTTGCATACTCCTATCCATATATATAGGTGTAAGCTTAGTATTAATATACTTACCATTATCAAAATAGTGCGTAAGAATCATAGCCTGCCTAGTACCAATCCAATTCCATTGATCAAAATACAAATTACCTAAACCGTAATATATAACACCATCACCATACAATTCATA
>JAHISI010000077.1 GCA_018818345.1 Patescibacteria group bacterium
CATATCTATCCAAACTAGGAGTAGTGTTGATGGAGTGAATTGGAGTGGTTGGGAAACACTTTCAAATGGAGATATAGTATCTCCTGCTAGAAGATACCTCCAGGTGAAAGCACTTCTAATTGCTTCTTCTGATTTCGCTACAACACCAGTACTTGAAGGAGTTTCTTTACAATATACTTCAGATACAAGCAATCCCTCTGATGTAAGTATTGCGACAGGTCAATCCCAGGAAGTAGGGGGTGTTGCACTTGTTAGCGGTCAAGAGTATTCATATGTTACCCCATCATTTGCATGGAGCGCTGCTACGGATGCGGATACTTCGATTGAAGGTTACTTTGTATATTTTGGTACTAATTCTAGTGCTAATCCTGTCGACGATGGATCGTTCCAATATGGTACTTCATATACTGTTTCAAAAGGTTTGGAAATTGGAAGTAACTATCTTCGAATTGTTGTAAAGGATAGTGTAGGCAATTTGAGTAGCGCACAAAATACATTCGAATATATATATAACGGAGTTGCTCCTGTAATATCAGTTGATGTTGAAAATGCAGATTTAAATGGTACTACAGATGATACTCAAGTGGATGGAGATGGAATTAAGCTGGCATCAAAAACAAACGGTTTTTGGTTGCAAGATAGGTTAACATATTCTCCAGTAGGATTAGGTTATGGTGCTAAGAATATCGCATATATTAGTGATACAAACAAATTTTATATAGCTTCAGGGCAGAATAATTCTCAGTTCTATGAATATGATATTGACTCTGATACTTGGACCAGATTAAGTGATTCCCCTTTGGCAATTTACTATGGAGGAGGTGCCGTTTCCGGTCCTGACGGTAGTATCTATGTAATGAGAGGGTACAATAGTACTGATTTCTGGAAATATGACATATCTTCGGATACCTGGAGCACAGAAATAGCTGCAGCACCTCTGACTGTAAGCTATGGCGGTTCAATGGTATATGATGGATCTCAGTACATATATGTATTAAGAGGGAATAATAGTGATTTCTTCTGGAGATATGATACATTCTCAGATATTTGGGAAAGCTTAGCAAAAGTAGACTTTGGAGCTCCGGGGGATGCTATAAATAATAACGCATATACTGGGGCCAATTTAACCATAGACAGAGATAATCAATTAATATATGCAATTCAAGGGAACGTGCTTCCTGGATATTCTGTGTATAACATTAATACTGATCAGTGGACAGTTTTGGATACAGCCCCATCACTTCCTTCATATGGTGCAAGCTTAGCATACGATGGTGATGGTCATGTGTATTATGAAGGAGGAAACTACAACCCCTATATGTATAAGTATGATGTAGATTCTGGAGAATGGACACAGGTTATGTCTACCCCATACGGCTTCTATTATGGTGGTGGATTGTATAAAGTGGGCAATTATCTCTATGGTTTTAGAGGTGGAAATAGTAACAATATTTTTAAATATGATATTGAAAAAGATTCATGGTTAATACCAAAGAGAGGGCTTTTCAGTAGAGAATTTGAAGGTACTGCGTTATTGACCACAAGCTATGGAGCAGATGTCCTAAAAGGGGACGGAAATAACTTCTATATTATGCGTGGAAACTATGACGACCTATTCTTTAGATGGAATGAGAAGACTGGTGAATTAGTTAGATTGCCCAATTTACCAATGGGGGGATACTTAGGAGCCAGTTTGGTCTATGATAGTACTGCAAACAAAATATATTACACAGGGGGACAATATGATAATGGATTTTTTGTATATGATGTAGAAAATAACACATGGACAGAGGAAGTAGCCGACAAGGTACCTCTTGCAGTTAATGCTGGTTCGTCAATGGAATACGATGGTAGCAGGTATATCTATTTGGCAAGAGCGAGCAATACAAATACGTTCTATAGATTTGATACTCAGGGGAGTAGTGGGTCTAAGTGGAGTACCATGGCTGTGGCTCCAAATACCCTCAGTTACGGTTCAGAACTTTTGTTAAAAGACGATAGTATATATACACTTCGGGGGAACAATGTTGCCAATAACTCCTTCTATAAATACAGTATCTCTGGAAACAGCTGGGGTAGCGTAGCTTCATTCCCTTCATATTCCTACAATGATGGATTCTTAGTAGATGGAAATAATGGAAGCTTCTATGGTTCAAGAGGTGGAAATACAAGTGAATTTTACAAATATACTGTAGCATCAGATAGTTGGAGCACATTGCCCAATATCCCAGCACAGGTATACAACGGTGGCGCTGCAGAAAGTAATATGGATAACGCAATATACATGCTTACGGGTGCCGGCACCAACTCATACCAAGATGCATTGTATACCTATATCATGGAAACAGAGCATTCTGGTTTTGAAAGAGAAGGTACCTATGAATCAGATGTGTATGATTTAGGGAAAGTATATAAATGGGCGAATCTAGTTGTTAATTACAGTACAGAAGATAATACTAATGTCATAATTGAAACTAGTAGTTCTGTTGACGGAAGTGAATGGAGTAGTTGGTCTAGTGTAAGTAGAGAGGTATATACAACAAATGGATATTCATACAAAATTAACTCTCCAGTTCAACAATATATTAAAGTAAGATTTACCCTGTATTCAGGGGATGGTATCAATACCCCTATTGTTAATGACTATTCAATTAACTACTATCAAGATTTAGATGAACCTACAAACCCGGATATTGGAGGACTAACTGTAAAAGAAGCTCAAAATGGACAAAGAAATCTAAACTCTAATACTTGGTATAACTATTCTAACCCAAACTTTGAATGGGCTCAGGCAGGAGAGGTTCTAGGTGCATCTGATGGAAGCAATGGTTCTGGTGTGTCTGGATACTTTGTATATTGGGGAACTGATCCGGATGGAATACCGGAAGAGGAAGGAACATTCCAAGAGACAAATAGCTTTACACCATCAAATCTTGCAAACGCTCAGACATACCATCTTAGAGTTAAGGCAGTAGACAATGCTGGAAATGTAGCAGTAGATGTATGGGAACCATTTGTGTATAAGTACAACTCGATAGCTCCAAGTGCACCATCAGGTTTAACTGCAGATCCTTCAGGATATACTTCTACCAACGATTTTACATTTGCTTGGAATGCGGTAGAAACCCAAGGAGCTCCAGTAGAAAGCTACTGTTACAAGACAGGTGCAACCTCTGGAGATTACTCTGTTGATCAATGTATTGATGAAACAACAATCACTTCAATACCATCATATAAGATTGGAACGAATACTTTCTCAGTTAGGGCAAAAGATGTTGCTGGAAATTATAGCTCATATGCTAATGTTACTTACTTCTTCGTAGATTTTGAAAATGCTCCTGCTCCTCCATTAAATCTTCGTGCGGCACCAGAATCTAGCACTCAAAACTCATTTGGGTTTACATGGGATCCCCCTGCTGTTGGAACATACTATGGATCTCAATCAAACTTATCATACCTTTACAGCGTTAATGCGCTTCCTACTGTATATAGCACATCTGCAACTAGCTTGAGGTATTTAAATCCTGGTGCCTATGCTACATTACCCGGTGAGAATATCTTCTATATCGTCACTAAGGATGAAGCTGGGAATGTTAACTATACCAACTATACTTCAGTCTCATTCTTTGCCAATACTGTAGCTCCAGGTTTACCATTAAATCTTGAAATCGCAGATGTTTCGGTTAAGAGTAAAGAAAGCTGGAGATTAGCTGTCTCATGGGATGCACCAGAAGATACAGGAAGTGGAGTTGGTGGATATCAGATATATAGGTCGGTAGATGGAGAAACCTTCTACTATCATTCATTTACAAGTGGGGAATCTTTGGTTGATAGTAAGCTTATACAAACCACCTACTATTACAAAGTTAAGGCTTGTGACAGTACAAATAACTGTGGAGCATTTTCTGAAATTGTTTCATTGTATCCAGATGGAAGATATGTAGAACCAGCTGTATTGATTGTTGATCCTCAGGTTTCAAATATTACTCCAAAGAAAGCAACGGTATCATGGGTTACAGGAAGAACTGCTGACTCAAGAATAGCCTATGGAGAGGAAGCAGGAGTTTACTTCGAGGAAGAGGTTTCTAACTCAGAACAGGTTGTAGATCATATCCTTACAATTAACAATCTAAGCCCAGGAACCAAGTATTACTATGTCGTTAAATGGACAGATGAAGATGGTAATATGGGAGTCTCAGAAGAAGCTTCTTTTGAAACTGCACCACCACCATCAATTGAAGAACCCATTGTAAAGAATGTAGGTTTAAATTCTGCCTTAGTAGAATTTAAAACAAAAGATACCGTAAAAGTAAAAATATACTATGGAGAGACATCATCTTTTGGTGGTGTGCTAGAAGTGTACACTGGAACTCAGGAAAGCACACATGATGTAGAGATCTCAGATATTAAAGATGGGACAAAATATTTCTTCAAGATAAATACATTTGATATTGATGGATCTGAGTATGAGGGAGAGACCCATTCTTTTGAAACATTACCAAAACCAGAGGTGTCAGAATACAAAATATATCAAGTATCTGGGACCTCAAAAACAGTACTTCTTGTAGAGTGGTCTTCAAATACTCCAGTCTCTTCTATTGTTACTTATTATCCTACAAGTAATCCAGCCTTGGCTGAAGATGAAGTAAATGTAGCTTTGAAAAGTGGGCAGCATAGAATGATATTGTTAGACCTTGATCCAAATACAACATATTCGATTATTGTCAAAGGTAGAGATTTCATAGGTAATGAAGCCTCCAGTGGGGTTATTAATTTCCAAACAGCTTCCGATACGCGACCACCCAAGATCTCGGATTTAGAAGTTAATTCGGAAATAATTGGTTCTGGACAAGAAGCAACCGCACAGGTTATGGTGTCATACAAAACAGATGAAGATGCTACAGCTCAGGTAGAATATGGAGAAGGTACGGGAACAACATATTCTCAAAAAACACAGGAAGATGGAAATATGTCTGGAACACACATTGTCATTATTTCAGGCTTAACACCATCTAAGGTATATCACTTTAGGGCTGTTTCTAAGGATGTAGAACAAAACATAGGATATTCTGTAGACAAAGTAGTAGTTACCAACCCAACAACTGCAAATGCTTTAGATTTGGCAATTAGTAATTTAACTTCAATATTCTCCTTCTTAGGGAAAAGATGAAAAAACTAATAATTAAGAAAAAGTATATTTTGATAGCCATTCCTGTTATTCTGGTATTAGCATTTTTGGTGTACGTCGTATCGATCAATGTAGCCGCAAGGAGTCTGGAAAAGTATATGGAGGTTACATTTATTAGCCCGACACAAGCATTGGTATTTTGGAAATCAGAAAAAGAATCTTTAGGGTATGTAAAATATGGTACTTCAAAGTGGAAGATGAGTGGTACCGAGTTACAAACTAGCAGTGAGGAGGGTTTGATACATGTGGTTTTGTTGGATAACGTACCATTAGAAGGAATGTATATTAAAAAATATATAGAAGGAGAAAACATTCTCATCTTTCATAAGATTGATACCATAAAATACGTAGACGAAAGTACTAATGATTAAGAAAAAATTGAATAACAATTCAGTAATATTAGAAGGTAAGGGAGTAAAGAAATTCTTTAAGGTTGGAAGTGGTATTGTACAGGTACTTAAGGGTATTGATGTTGCAATCAAAAAAGGAGAGTTTATTATTCTCTTTGGTTCTTCTGGATGCGGAAAGAGTACACTACTAAACATTTTACTTGGATTGGAAATACCTTCAGATGGAAAAGTTATTTTTTTAGGTGAAGATTTGTATATTCATAATGAAGACGAAATATCTCAGATTAGAAAAGAAGGCGTAGGTCTAATATATCAGCAACAAAACTGGGTTAAATCTTTAAGTGTGCTTGAAAATGTTGCATTCCCATTAACATTAAGGGGTGTATTGAAGGAAGAAAGAGAGGCAAAAGCATTAGAAATGTTGAAACTAGTCCATATGGAGGGATCATCTACACAGGCTCCCACAGAACTCTCATCTGGTCAGCAGCAGAAAGTTTCTTTTGCGAGAGCTCTAATTTCGAATCCTGCACTTTTAGTAGCTGATGAGCCAACGGGTAACCTAGATTCAAAATCTAGTGTAGAATTGATGGATATGTTCAAGGAATATAATAACCAGGGAAATACAATTATCATGGTTACACACGATTTGAAATTTTTGACATATGCTACTAGATCACTAAATATGCTTGATGGAGTGGTTGTAAATGAATATCTTCAAGGAGATAAAGAATTAGACAAATTTAAGATATATGATAAGAAAACAGATGCAGGAATTGCCGAAAAAACAAAGAAAAACTCTTAAGGAGATCTTTTCTCAAATAGTTCATGGTATTGTCTCCTTTGTTAAGGAGATAGGTTTTTTGGCCAAGTTCATGACTCTTTTGTTATTTGTTTTCATCTTCTATATATTGCAAGGGACCGGTAAAAAAACACTTGATAAACCAACGAGAAAAATCAATATAAGTTGGGATCCAATAAAAAGGATATATACCAAGATTTACAATAAAATACTTTTGGTTTTTGATACACATAAGCCTCATGAAGTTAAATCGGCAGACTTAATTTTCCTGGCATTAAGAAATCTTTCACATAAGAAGAATAGAACATACGTTACTATTCTGGGAATGGGAATTGGATTTGGTGCTGTTATCCTTCTTCTTTCATTGGGGTATGGTTTTGAAAGACTTGTTGTTTCAAGGGTTGCTAGTCTTTCTGAAATGAAGCAGATAGAAGTGAATACCTCTCAGGGATCGCTTTTGACTTTTAACTATGACGTTATAAACAAAGTTAAAGAGATTAATAAGGTTGAATATGTAATCCCAATTGTTACCTCTGTTTCAAAGGTTACATATAATAACGCGGTCTCAGATGTGATTGTCTATGGTGTAAGTACAAAGTATTTCGAAGAAACCGGACTTTATCCTATCAAAGGATCCCTTTTTGAAGATGGAGAATCAAATTTAAGTGAAAAGGATGTAACGCAAGAGAAGGGTGTAGTTGCTGGAGCATCTACAGTATTGATAAACAAGAACTCTTTTAAACAAGAGATTTCTAAAGTTAAATACTCAATATATCCTTTGGTTTGGAAGCCAGTCTATGTATCCCCGGATAATAACTCAAAAGTAATAGGGTATACAAAACGTGATATTGGAGTACAAGATGCAACTGAAGTTTGGGGTTATTCATATAAAGGAGCACCCAGCAGTAACCAGGGAGAAGATTTTAACGGAACAAGATATAGCCCATGGGTTCAAGATACCTTCTCATTATGGACAAAGGAAGATTGTAAAACAACTGATCCTGATTGTGTCGATGAAAAATATATTGTGTCTAGAGAAAACAAAGCACAAAAAATTATTAAAGGATATATTTCTGAAGATAGTCTTTCTGTAGAGCGCTATCAGATAGTTGATGGTAGTTCTTTGGAAATTTATTCAGGGAAGGTTATAGAAGACATTTCTTTTGAGATTAAACCAATTGATTATACTAGCATATATACGTCTCCAGAGACCCAGTCACAGTCTGCTACGTTGTTGGAAATGGGTAAGAATGCTCAATACAAAGGAAGCCTAATATATGGAGATGCATATGATACTGGTAATTATGTCAAAAACGAAAATGGTGTCCAATATGGATATTGGATAAAAGCAGAGATCCCTGTATGGGCAAAGAGTGGTTGCAAGGGATTTTGTAGTGAGTATTTTTCGGCTTCAAAGGAGGAGGGATACAAAGAGAGAATACTCACACTATATATGAAAGCCTCAGAGGTTAATATTGATAACTATCCTAATCGATTTAAATCTGAACAGGTTCTTGGTGCAGAAACAACTAGCGAAGAGAATAGTTCACTCATAAGTATTGATTCTCTCTCGCAAGAGGATGACGGTATCGATTGGGTTTCAATATCTTCACAACTAGGTACGACAGAGGATGTTTCAAAAGATGTTATTGCTTTCCCTGAAAATGCGCAAAAAATTGCCATGGTTAATTCGTCTATGCTTAATCTTTTGGGATTAAGTGCTAATGAGGCAGAAGGAAAGACTTTTGAGGCAACAGTCATTTTTGATAGTAAGTTGTTTGATAAGGCAAATTATCTTGTAGAATCTAAACCCACTCCTTTTGTTATTGGTGGTGTTGTGTCTGACCTAAGAACTCCAACCTTCTATATCCCTCTGAGTGATATTACTGTGGAGGGGATGACTAATGTCTCACAATTGAAAATTGTAGTTAATTCCAAGGAAGACGTTTTGGGCGTGAGGAATAACA
>JAHISI010000078.1 GCA_018818345.1 Patescibacteria group bacterium
ATACCAAACGAAACGATTGTTTTGATTGGATTGTAAAAAAAGTAAAAGATTCAAAATTGAAAGAACAAGCCTTTGTCATATATCCACTCATTGAAGAATCCGAGAAGACAACAGTTAAATCTGTTTTAAATGAATTTAATGCGCTACAAGAAAAATATCCAGATATGAAAATTGCATTTATGCATGGGAAATTAAAACCAAAAGACAAAGAGCAAATATTAAATGATTTTAGAGATAAAAAATACCACCTATTAATCTCCACCACCGTTATAGAAGTTGGTATAGATATCCCCGATGTCACCATGATGGTCATAGAAAATGCTGAGAGATTTGGATTAGCACAATTACACCAATTAAGAGGAAGAATTGGTCGAAATGATATGCAATCCTACTGCTATGTAATACCAGGCCAGGAAACTACAGAAGATCCCGATGTTAAAGAAAGATTACAGTACTTTGCATCCCATCCTTCTGGGTTTGAAGTTGCAGATTACGATTTACAAAGAAGAGGGCCAGGAGAGGTATATGGTACTAAACAATCGGGTATTCCAAACTTCAAAGTAGCCTCTATACATGATTTAGATACATTAAAGAAAGCTAGAAAGGTTGCAAGAGAGCTGATTATGACAGATAATAGCACTGACAATATTTTAGAGAATCTTTTTAGATGAAAATTCATGTTGTTTTAGACAATATAAGATCGGTGTTTAATGTGGGAAGTATATTTAGGACTTCTGATGGAGCAGGGAGTGTAGAAAAAATATATCTCTGCGGAATGACATCACCAATAGATAATCCTAAACTAGATAAAACTGCATTAGGAGCTACCGAAATGGTACCCTCAGAGCATTACGATACTACTCAAGAAGCTTTAGATGAATTAAAAGCTAAAAATATTCCAATATATTCCATAGAGCTTACGGATGATGCTGAGAATTTTCAAAAGGTAAAATATCCTGAAGAAGTCGCCATTATCTTTGGACACGAAAAAACTGGTGTGGATGAAGAGATATTAAAGGGGTGTGACAAGAAAATTTTCATACCTATGAGAGGTAAAAAAGAGTCTCTAAATGTAGCAAATTGTGCCAGTATAATTTTGTATGAAATTACGAGAGAAAAGGCATAGTTTCTGGTAATATATATACTAATGAAACTGTCTAAGAAAACAATCATTATTGGAATTTCAACGCTCGCTGTAGCTGGTGCAAGCCTTGCTTTCTATTTCATTAGCAAAGACAATGCCGATGTTTTGGGCTGGATGAGTAGTAGTTGGCTATATAGAAAAGCTATTTCTGTTGCCAATGGTGGATCAGAACTGATAAATGAAGAGGTCCTAATAACAATGGATACGGCAACCTTGATTAGTGCAGGTAAGATGCAAAATGACTGTGATGATTTAAGATTTACAGATAGTGATGAATCTACGGCGCTTGCTTACTGGGTAGAAGGAGGATGCAATACTTCAAGTACGCAGATATGGGCTAGAATTCCCTCCTTAACAGCAGGAGGAAAAACAATTTATGTCTACTACGGCAATACCACTGCAGCGAACTCAGAAGAATCATGGTCTGGAGAGTTTATGCTTCTCAATACTACATCTTGTCCATCAGGTTGGACTCGTGAGACTGGCTATGATGACAAATATGCCTATGGTGCCTCCTCTTTTGGAGCAAGTGGCGGCGCAACTACACACAACAATGGTACCCCTAGTTGTACAACCGGAGGTCCAAGTTCAACCGCTATGACACAAAGTGATTCCGGGGGAGCAACTGCGTCACCTACACATACACATACAAGTGCAATGGTTAGTGTAGATGATATTACCAATGCGCCACCATTCTTAGATATGGTTTACTGTGTAAACCCAGATCTAAATATTGATTCGGGAATGGTTGCCATGTTCACAAGTACACCTTCTGGATGGACAAGATTCTCAGCTTTAGACAGCAAATTTGCAAAAGGGGCTTCTTCATATGGTGGAACAGGAGGAGCTACTACTCACACTCATACAACAACTGGCGGATATACCACAGGGAGTTCTGGAACAAGAAACGACTCTCCAGGAGGAGGAAACGGTGCAGGCAACCACACACACACAACTGCAAATGGTGTTACTGGTTCGGGCAATTCTATTCCTCCGTACTTGGATATGGTATATGCTACCAAAGACAGTGCTGGATCAGCTACATCTGGATTAATTAGTATGACTACAGACACTCCACCTATGGGATGGTCCAGATATACAGCATTAGACGGTCTATTCCCACGTGGTGCTGCTACACAGGGAGGAACAGGAGGAGTGGCTACACACACTCACTCAGTAACAATTGTTACCAATGCTGGGGGTGGATACGACAGTACTGGCGATAGAGCACTCTCAGCCGCTGGCTCAATGCACACACACTCTTGTTCTACAACAACCGCTTCTGCTTCAAATGTTCCAGCATATATCGAGACTCTTTTCTATCAAAGGAAAGATACAGAGATTGCGTCACTAGGAACCGAAGAAGTTGGAAACATAGCTCCAAATGCCCCAACCTTACTTCTTACAGAAGGTCTTACGGATCCACTAAAAATCTCAGATGTAACTCCCGAGTTAAGTGCTGTATTTACTGACCCTGATTCTGCTGACACTGGTAAATACTACCAAATCCAAGTCAACACTTCTTCAGACTTTACAGGCACAGTTATGTGGGATACCACACAAACAATCTTAAGTCCCGAGCTCTCTAATGGTAGCAGGATGCCCGATGTTTCCTACGCTGGAACTGATCTAAGTACTTCCGTTATCTACTACTGGAGAATAAAATTCTGGGATAATGCAGTAACTGGTAGCCAAGCCAGCCCCTGGTCAGCAACTGCACAATTTGCAATAGGGGTAGATTCCTGGGGAAATTTGAATTATCTCTACAGAAAACCCATGAATGTTAGTAATTCTCAAGGAACAACCCTTACAGATGAAGATATTTTGGTTCAACTAGATACCGCAACTTTAATCTCAGAAGAAAAGCTACAGATAGATTGTGACGATCTAAGGTTCTATGACAGCGATGACGCAACCCCACTGGATTACTGGATAGAAGGGGGATGTAATACTTCCTCCACTCAAATATGGGTGAGAATTCCATCTTTACCTAGTGGTGGAAAGACCATATTTGTATATTATGACAATCCAACAGATACAAGTGCCTCTCTGACATGGGGTGGAGACATTACTTTGCTCGCAGATGCATCCTGCCCATCAGGATGGACACTGAATTCTGCGTTACAAAATCGACTTCCATATGGCTCAAGCACCTATGGCACAACTGGAGGAAGTAATACTCATGATCATGGAACAATCATTGGGAGCGCATCTTCTGTATCAGGCGAAACTGTTTCCGCAGGTGCAGGATCAGATTATGCAGTAAAACCTACACATACACATGAAGGTTTTAGTGCAGTTATAGAATCCGCTTCTTTGTTACCTCCATATTTAACCATGCTCTATTGTAGTAGCACAGATTTTACTATTCCTACCGCGTTAATTTCAATATTTGATGATACTGCTCCTACTGGATGGACAAGATTTTCGGCATTAGATGATAAATACCCAGAAGGCTCAAGTTCATACGGAGCCACAGGTGGAAGTAATACTCATACCCATACAGCTACAAATGGAAGTAGTACTGATGTTGTAGGTGTGGGAGATAAGCTAGGTGTACAACTGCAACTCCCTAGTGCCAGTACAGATGGAGCACTGACTGTGTCCGCAAGTACCACTGTCAACATTAACACAACAAATACTATTTCCGGAAGAAGCTGTTCTCAAGGTGGTGATGCAGTAAACTATTCTGTAATTGGCCTTTCCTCAAGCAGTGCAACTATATCAACAACATTAGCAGCTGGTTGTCTCGCCGCTGGAGATGAAGTTCTGTTAATTAATCTTCAAGGAACTTCTTCTTACAATACAAATGTCGGTAATTATGAAACGTTAAAAGTTTCGAGTGCTTCAGGAACCACAGTTACCTTTACTACTAACAAAACAAAATATTACGGGAATGGGGCTAGTGATGATACTAACTTAGGAACAGCCACAACCAATCAAAGAGTCATGCTACAAAGAGTTCCTCAATATTCTAATGTAACCATTGGTACTAGTGGTGTCTTAACTGCAAATGGATGGGATGGAACCAAGGGAGGAGTTTTGTACTTTAATGCTAGTGGAACAGTTACAAACAGTGGATCAATTAATATGGATTACAAAGGATACAGGGGAGGACCAAGAACCACAGGCGCCTCTGCTGGTAAGGGAGGAGAGGCATTTTGTGCTAATCCTGGTGGTGGTGGACAAGGGGCTATCAATGGAGTTTGTGGTGGTGGTGCTGGTGGTGGTATCGCAAATGGAACTGCAGGGTTAGGCTCTGCAACTGGAGGTGCCGGTGGAGCAGGTGGTCTAGGAGGTGGGGATCCATATGCACTTGGTGGTGGTGGAGCGGGTGGTGGATATGGAACTGCAGGAGGAGCTGGAAATGGTTCATACGGAGGTACCGGCGGTGGAGATAATGTCAGTGGGAATGGTGGTGCCTGGAGTGGAAGTCAAGGAAGAGGGGCAGGAGGAGGTGGCGGTGGGTACTTTGGCTCAAGTTCACTGGATCAATTATACTTAGGCTCTGCTGGCGCAAGCGGTGGTGCAACGTGGGGTAGTAATTATGGCGGTATAGGAGGAAATAGTGGAGGAATAATATATATCACAGCTGGGACACTTACAAATGGAGGCACAGGGATATTGGCAAGAGGACAAGCCGGTGGGAATGGTACTGGAAGCGGTAACTATATTACGGGTGCTGGTGGTGGTGGTTCTGGTGGTTCAATAAGAATAGATTCCACAACCGCAACCATTGGTACCAGTTTAATTAATGCAACAGGAGGAGCAGGGGGTACAAACGGATATGCCGGAGGGGCTGGTGGTTCAGGTAGAATAGCAATTTCATATACATCTTCCATATCTGGAACTAGTACTCCAACCTATGCAGATATCAGCTCATCTGTTCTCTCGGTAGCCTCTGAAATTCATACTCATACGCTATCCTCCGCTACTGTCGGTTCAGCAGATAACACACCACCATATTTGAATGTAATCTTTGCTAAAAATGATGCTTCAAAATACGTAACCTCAGCAAATATTCTAATCTCTAGTGAACTTCCACCACTCGGATGGAATCGTTTAACCGATTTTGACAGTAAATTTATAAAGGGCAATACCACTTATGGAGCCTCAGGTGGAACAGCTACACATACACATTCGGTTTCTATGAGTTCAGGTGCAGCTTCTCCAGCGATAGCAGTACTGGGCACTGGCGTCGATTTCGCAGGACCATCACATACACATTCTGAAACAACGGATACACCTGTATATTCCAACTTACCCGCATATCTCACAGTCCTATACATTCAAAGAAAGACTTCAGAGAATATAAACATAGGTGATGAAACACTTCAGAATCTTGAACCAGATGCTCCAACAAGTCTAAAAATTCAAAACCTTACAAACCCACTCAAAGTGACTACATTTACCCCATATTTTACTGCCATATATACAGATATAAATACTGCTGATACAGCGAATTACTATCAAATAAATGTAAATACTGCTTCAGACTTTTCCGGCACTATTATGTGGGATTCTGGAAAAACCGCTTTTGATACCCCAATTGAAAATACCATGCGTTCTTCAAACATTGACTATAATGGAGATACACTCGTAGAAGGAGAGAAGTATTATTGGCGTATCAAATTCTGGGATCAAAATTCATACCAAAATGAAAGTCCTTGGTCAACAACCGCAGAATTTACTATTCAAGGAATTCCCGACGCCCCAACATCTTTACAAACAAATGGTGCTGTAGATCCATTAAGCTTGACTACGGTGCCACCAGCATTTAGAGCCATCTACTCAGATCCAAACCATGACAATGCCTCCGCATATCAGATTCAGGTTAATTCCAATGCTTTCTTTACTGGGACAGTACTTTGGGATTCTGCCAAAACATCCACTAGTATTACAAATGGAAATCGTTCGCCAGAATATTGGTATGATGGTACAGACATGTCCAACTCCCACAATACCTACTACTGGCATATTCGATTCTGGGATTCGGATAATTCCGTAAGTGAATGGTCCGCAACCGCAGAATTCACAGATACCTACTCATTCTCGCCATCAACATATTATGAAGGATTGAAGCTAAATGGCCTAAAACTCGATTAATTGTAGTATAATACACACCATGAGTTTAAAAATAGAATCATTCAAAAAAATAAGGAAAGATAAAAAGAAGTGGAAAGTTGAAACTCCAGAAGAATTTGAGGAGCGAGAAGACACCTTTCTTAAAAAACGATTGCTTGGGAAAGAGCCTACAATTAACACATTCGTACGAATCACTGGAGGTAAAGCTAAAAACTACCGAATAGATATCCCCAAAACAACAAGACCACTAACAGATAGAATGAAAGTTAGAATATTCGATATCCTAAGAGAAGATGTAGTAAACAAAAAAATATTAGACCTCTATGCAGGTGCTGGATCATTTGCATTAGAAGCACTCTCAAGAGGAGCAAGTGAAGCAACAGTAGTAGATGCATCAAAAAATGCAGAGTTTGTATTGAAAAGAAATGTTGCATACACTGGTTTCTTACCACAAGTAGACATCATAAAAGCAAAGGCTGAAGAATATCTTTTTAAACAGATCAATGACGAAGAAAGACAATCATTCGATATCGTATTCATGGATCCTCCATACAAACTCTACAACACAAAGAATCTCTTCAAAATGGAAAGAGTTATAAATATGGCAGCACAAATGTTAAATGGCGTTAAAGACCCTCACACAAAAGAATTTAAAGGAACATTAATAGTTAAACATCCAAGAAGATATCCATTAGAAAAATTAACACTAGTTGGAATTAAGAAATTAGAAACTCTTGAAATTGGATTAAACTCCATAACCTTCTTCATAGTAGATAATACATTGCAAAAAGAGGGGTAAGAATATAGAATAACAATATGTACAAAATATACGGAATCAATAAAAACATCCTCTGCCGAATCGTTTATACCACACGAACCTTTTAAAATGTTGCTTGTACTTTTCCCCTAAAAGAAAAATCCTTTAAATTAAGATATACTAAATATGGACATGAACAAAGAAAATATTGAAAAACTAGAAAGAATGAGGCATTCCGCTTCACACGTTCTTGCTCAAGCTGTTTTGAAACTATATCCTGACGCAAAACTAGGTATAGGACCTGCCATAGATAATGGTTTCTACTACGATTTTGAATTCTCTGAACCAATAACAGAGGACGATCTTCCTGCAATAGAGAAAGAGATGAAGAATATCATTAAACAAAATCTCCCACTCAACCAAATCTTTATGAAACGAAAAGAAGGTGTCGAATACCTTACAAAGACTGGTCAAACCTACAAATTAGAATTACTTGAAGATATTCCTGATGAAGATTTAAGCTTCTTCATAACTGGCGATAATGAATATGCAGATCTCTGTAGAGGGCCACACGTTGAAAGTACAAAAGAAATTGGAGTAGTTAAACTCTTAAAAACTGCAGGCGCATATTGGAGAGGTGACGAGAAAAAGAAAATGTTAACCAGAATATATGGAACTGCATTTGGAACTAAAGAAGAACTAAAAGCCTTCTTAGAATTACAAGCCGAATCAGAGAGAAGAAATCACAGAACACTTGGAAAACAATTAAAACTCTACGCTATTATTCCTGAAATAGGACAGGGACTACCTGTATGGTTACCAAGAGGATACAGAATGAGAAGGATACTTGAAGAATATATGTTGGATCTTGAAAGAGATGCAGGATATGAGCATATTTTAACTCCACACATAAATAGAGAAGAGCTATTCAAAATATCTGGCCACCTCGGCTTCTACAAAGATTCAATGTATCCACCAATTGATATTGATGGTGAAAGATACTATCTAAAGCCAATGAACTGTCCTGCAGGCATTATGGTCTACAAGTTAGAACCAAAAAGCTACAGAGATTTACCATACAAGCTCGGAGAGTTTGGAACAGTATATAGATATGAGAAGTCAGGAGAACTACACGGACTTCAAAGAGTAAGAGGATTTACTCAGAATGACGCACATATCTTCTGTACAGAGGCTCAATTAGAAAGCTCAATTGATGAGATTTTAGATCTTTTAGATACCTTCTACAAAGATGTTGGGTTTGATAAATACAAATTCAGGCTATCCATTTCTGATTGGGATAAAAAGAAAGATCACTATGCAGGAGATCAAGCAAAGTGGATGCTGGCAGAGGATACTCTTAGAAAAGTTCTTAAAGACAGAGGCTTGGAGTATGAGGAAATACCAGGCGAAG
Organism: Patescibacteria group bacterium; assembly: GCA_018818345.1. Classification (GTDB taxonomy): domain Bacteria; phylum Patescibacteriota; class Dojkabacteria; order SC72; family SC72; genus UBA12078. Next base: position 8,398 of record JAHISI010000078.1, read on the forward strand.
CTGCATTCTATGGTCCAAAGATTGATGTACAAGCTTACAATGTCTTTGGAAAAGAAGATTCCGTTTCTACAATACAGTTAGATTTCAATTTGCCAGAAAGATTTGATGTTAAATACATAGATGAAAATGGAGAAGAGAAACAACCATATATGATTCACAGAGCATTGCTAGGATCCTTCGAAAGATTCTTCTCATTCCTCATAGAACATCATGGTGGCGACTTCCCACTTTGGTTTACTCCAGAGCAGGTATATATAATTCCGATATCCGAAAAACATAAAAAATATGCTGATGATGTATACAGAGATTTGAAGAATGCAAAATTAAGAGTCATTCTCGATGATCGTAACAAAAGTATGCAATCCAAGATTAGGGATGCAGAGAAGATGAAGATCCCTTACATCGTAATACTGGGAGACAAAGAAATGGAAACAGAAACGATATCCATTAGAACTAGAAAAACTAAAGACCAAGGATTGATGAAGGTTCAAGAATTTATAGATACCCTTAAGGAAGAAATCCGAACGAAGGGTAATCCCACAAATTAATATATTTAAATTTAGAAATACAAAAATTTAATGGGATATAGTGAGAATAACAGTTACAATAGAGGTCAGTTTGTTAAAAAGGACCTCGGTCCTAGAAAAAACGAATGGATTCGATCAACAGAAGTACAGTTGATTGGTGCCGAAGGAGAAAATTTAGGCGTAGTAGAAACACCAAAAGCATTGATTTTAGCGCAAGAGGCTGGATTAGATTTAGTAGAGGTTGGCGCAACTGCAAAACCACCAGTATGTAAAATCATGGACTTCTCAAAGTTTGTATACCAACAAAACAAAAAGAAAAAGGCTACTTTAGTCAGTTCAAAAATGAAAGAACAGAAGGAATTTAGGTTTACACCAGTCATGGATATAGGAGATACAAGCCATAGAATTAAGCGTGCACAAGAATTTTTGAGCAAAGGACACCCAGTTAAGCTAACAATGGTCAAGAAAGGGAGGCAATCCAAGGAAATAGCACAATCAGTTTTTGCTGAAATATTGACTAATTTCGCAGATTATAGTAGTATCGAAGCCGAACCAAAGATGGAGAATAACCGTATATCTATAACATTCAGACAAAATGGCAAGACAAAAAACAAACAAAACAGCGAAGAAGAGAATCAAGCTATCTAACCCTAGGGGGAATAGACCAGCTAAGATTAGGTATAAGCAGAGCTGCCAAGGCCATTTGAAGACCAAAAGATCAACTAGATCTAAGAGAAGACAGAAATCAAATGCAATCATCACTGGTGCAAATGAGAAGAGAATGATTAAAAAAGTAATTAATCTGTAGAAATATAAGTCATGAGAGTCAAAGGTGGAACAGTAAGATCAAGAAGACATAATAAAATCCTAAAGGCAACTAAGGGATACAGAATGAGTAAAAATCATCTGTATAGAGTTGCACACGAGGCATATATGCATGCTGGTCAGTACGCATACAATGCAAGACAGAGAAGACAGAGTCAGATTAGACAGCTTTGGATTAGTAGAATAAATGCAGCATGTAAGAATAATGAAATCCAATACAAAGACCTAATAGGCGGAATGAAATCAAAGAACATCGAATTAAACCGAATGGTTTTAGCCGATATTGCATACAACAATCCTGAAGTATTTAGCTTTTTAGTAAAATCTCTTTAGAGTTCTTTACTTTTGATATATAAAGGACTCTGCAAAGAGTCCTTTTTCTTTTTAAACAAACAATATACAATATATAAACAGGTTAATCTTAATAAAACCTTCATGGATAATAATCTAGAGAAAATACAAGTCCAACTACAAAAAGATTCCGATCTTTCATATGATGAGCTAAAGACAAAATACATAAGTACCAACGGACTTTTAACACTTGCAATGAAGGCGATCGCTTCCATTCCAAATGACCAAAAAGCCGCATATGGAAAAGATATAAACCAATTAAAAAATAGTGTAATCGAACTTCTTGATCAAAAGAAAAACCAATCTTCAATATACTCACCAAACAATAGAATCGATCCAACAGCACCATTTGATATAAATACACCAAAGAATGATAGACCACAGGTTTGGGATATCAAAGGAACTAAGCATCCATTACACAAAGAAGTTGAGAAATTAGTAGAAATATTCCAAAGAATGGGATTTGATGTAATGGAAAGTAAACAGATGGATGATGACTACCATATGTTCGAATCATTAAATTTCCCTGTAGGACATCCTGCCCGAGATATGTACGATACCTTCTGGACAGAGGATGGATTTGTATTACCTGCACACACCTCTACAATGCAGAATAGGGCACTTAAACAATCCAAGCCACCAATCAGGGTAGTATTACCCGGACGAGTGTTTAGACACGAAGCTACGGACGCTAGTCATGGTCATACCTTCTATCAGATGGAAGGCATATATGTAGATAAGGGAATCTCCTTAGCTAATATGAAGGCCACCATCAAAACTTTTTTAGAAGCATATTTAGAAACAGATTTAGAAGTTCGAATCCAACCATCATTCTTCCCATTCACAGAACCAGATTGTGAATTTGTCATAAGCTGTCCTTTCTGTAACAAGACAGGATGCTCAACATGTGGACACTCAGGCTGGATAGAATTAATGGGATGTGGAATGATTCATCCAAATGTATTAATACAAGGGGGAATAGATCCAGAAGTATACAGTGGATTCGCATGGGGATTTGGAGTAGATAGATTAACTATGATAAAACTAGCAATTAATGATATCCGATATCTCCGAGATTCTAACCTTAACTTCTTAAGACAATTCTAATTATGAAAATATCTGTAAACCTACTAAAACAACTGGGGAAGATAGATAAATCAAACGAAGAGATAGTTACAGGCATCAAAGAGCATATCGGTGAGGTAGAGAGCTACCAGAACCTCTCAAAAGACTACTCTGACATCATAGTCGCAGAGATCAAAGAGAAAAAGGATCATCCAGATGCAGACAAGCTTGGCGTCTATCAATTAGATACTGGAGAAAAGAAATTGGTTCAGGTATTGGCTGGGGACAAAACATTGGTAGTAGGGGATAAGGTTGCATATTTAAAACCAGGAGCTAAGGTACCATACACAATATATACAGACGAAAAGCCATTTATAATTCAATCAAGAGAAATGAGAGGATTACTCTCAGATGGAATGATGGGTTCGGAGAAAGAGCTGAATCTCGGGAATGACCATACTGTAGTTATGCGTCTTCCTGATGACGCTCCTGTTGGCAAACCTTTTGCAGAATATTACGAATTAGATGATTTCATCATAGAGATAGAGAACAAAGCATTAACAAATAGGGGTGACCTCTTTGGGATTTTAGGTTTAGCAAGAGAATTAACCGTAATATTTGGAAAACCATTCACAACCCCAAGTTGGTACCTTGATTACACAAAGAATCTTAGGGAAGAAGGAAGTTGCCTAGGATTGAATATTATTAATGACGCAGAAGCACTATGTCCTCGATATACTGCAATTGCAATGGATAACATAGTAGTAGAGGAATCCCCACTATGGTTAAAGAGTGCATTGATAAAGTTTGGATACAAACCAATCAACAATATCGTAGATATAACAAACTACATGGCTCAACTCTCAGGACAACCACTACATGCTTTTGATTATGACAAAGTAATATCAAATGATCCAAATAAATCTGCAACTGCAAATATTACAATTAGAATGGCAAGAGAAGGAGAAAGTATATTGGGATTAGATGGAAAAGTACATCAGCTCAACGACCGTATTATGGTCATATGTGACAGTACCAACCCCTTAGCGATAGCTGGAATAATGGGAGGATCTGAAACAGAGGTAGATAACAATACTCAAAGAATTATCATAGAGTCAGCGAATTTTGATAAAACAAGTATCCGAAAAACCTCTATGATGCTTGGGCTTACAACAGATGCAGGAACAAAATTTAAACATGCATTAGATCCTAATCAATGTATTCCTGTACTAAAGGAGGCTGTACGTATGATTAAAGAATTCACTACAGCAACAATATCCTCTGATATTATCGATCTCTACCCAACCATCTCGGAACCAAAAGAAATAACTCTTTCACTTTCAACCGTAAATGCACATCTCGGACTTGATTTACAAAAGGATACGATTGTACAAATTCTTCATAATCTCGAATATCAAATAGTTAAACAGGATAATGATTTACTAACTGTCAAAGCTCCAACATGGAGAATGGATATCGCAATAAAGGAAGATATACATGAGGATATTGGCAGAATTTTTGGATATAACAATATAGACCCAGTACTACCTGTTAGAAATCTTGTTCCTGCAAAAGATAATCAGATATTTGATTTGAAAAAGAAAATCCGACAAGTATTTGCAGATAGTGGAGCAAATGAAACGGATACATATAGCTTTGTTGATGTTTCAACATTGGAAAAAGCAAATTTAGATCCAGATAAAGCATATAAATTAAAAAATGCGCTTGCTCCAGAGCTTTCACTAATGAGAACATCCCTTATGCCTTCACTTTTAACTAAAGCTCAAATGAATATCCAAGAGGGATATGAAAAGTTCATACTCTTTGAAATGAATATTCCACACATTCAAGGATATGTAGATGAAAATAAACTTCCTAATGAGGAATGGCATATTACTTCAATATTTACATCTCTCGAAAAACGAAATGATTCAGCATATTACATTGCAAAACGTTACTTGGAAAAATTATTTGGGACTTTGAATATCCCAAATGTTGAATATACTTTGATTTCAGAATACCTCGAGGAGAATCTCTCTGAAGATGTTAAGAACAGTATATATATGTTTGATAGGAATACCTCTGCAATTGTCACTGTGGGAGATATTGTGTTAGGAGTTATTGGAGAGATAGATAATAAGGTGAAGGGGAATTTTAAATTACCAAAGTACACCGCAGGATTAGATATTAATATTAATGTATTAAACTCTGTTGATATAAATAACAATAGGTATA
>JAHISI010000079.1 GCA_018818345.1 Patescibacteria group bacterium
ACGATGAGAGGACTACCAAAAGCTGTATATGCTGCGGGAATGCCTCTCTTTTTTTTCCTAATTACGATATAATATCTCCATGAATTACAAGCTTACAATCCTAGACGGTACTCAAGAATATGTTCTTGAAGAACTTCTTTCTAAATATCCCAATGTTAAAATACAATCCCAAACAGATACCGAAATCATCTTTGATTCAGAAGTTTCTACAATTGAAACATTCCGAAACCTTTATTCCCCTACCCATATTGAAAATGAAACTCAGAAATTAAATCTCTCTGATAGAGAATGGCGAATCGAATATGTTCCCGCCGGTATTAATCCTTCTCTTGCATATATCATGTGTATGATTGCAGAACTCAAAGACTCTGATATTGTATATGATCCTTTCTGTGGTGCTTCTGTAATACCAATAACAGCATTAAAGTATTTCGATGTTAAGAGAGTGATGTGTTCGGATATTAGTGGGAATGCTATAGAAAAGAGTAAGCGTAACTTCTATGGTGCAAATATTGATGGAGATAGGTACAAGCTTTTTGGATGTGATATTAAGAAAAACAAACTCAGTAAACAGAATATAGATAAGATAATTAGTAATTTGCCATTTGGTATTAGAGTTGGTAGTCATGAGGATAACCAAGAGTCATATAAAGCGCTAGAAGTACTTGCTAAGAAGATATTAAGACGAAAGGGTAAGATTGTATTACTTACACAGGAGAAGGCATTAATAAGAGAGGTATTTAAGAAAAGGGATTGGGATATTAAAAGTGTAATGAGGGTTAATGAGGGAGGATTATTACCTGAGGTATTTGAGATAACTAAAGTATAAATATATTGATATGAATATTGTAGAAACAGTTAGAACTCATGTGTTAAAAAGATATTCTGAAAGAGATGATGCTCAAGGTATGGATATGTATGATACTCATGTTAAATATGTTGTTGAATATGCTAAGGAATTAGCAAAAAAGTTAAATGCGAATGAAGAAGTTGTAGAAATAGCAGCACTAATGCATGACATTGCACGAGTAGATTGGTCAAATGAAACTCATCATATTGATGGTGCAAACTATGCAGAAAAATATCTTACAAAATTAGGCTATGATTCAAAAAAGATTGCTATGGTTAAGCACTGCATAATAGCTCACCGCGGAAGCCAAAGTATTCCTCGAGAGACAATAGAGGCCGAGTGTGTAGCTTCTGCTGATGCTATGGCTCATTTCAGAAGTATCCCAGATATGATTTATTACGTATACGTTGATTTAGGAAAAGAATTAGAAGAAGGAAAAACCATGTTAAAAGATAAATTTGAAAGAAGTTTTAGAAAAATGATTCCTGAAGCACAAGAAATTGTAAGAGAAAAATACGAAGCCGCAATGGTTATACTATCCTAATTTCTTAGTCATAACCTCTAATTCTGTTTTTGTCTTCTTCAATGGAAAGAATATCTTCCTTTTCTTTTTAAATCCTAAACTCTTGTAGAACTCTATAGCGTTCTTTACTGAATATAACCCCATCTCTTTTATATTATTCTTCTTAAACTCCTCTTCAATATATTCATACAATTCTTTTCCATATCCCTTTCTTTGTAGAGTAGGATCTATTTGTATCTGATATAGTTCTCTATCTGGTAATGAATATTGTGCAAAGCCTACAATATTATTTTCCTTTTCTAATGCTACCCATGTGGTATATTTCAATTGATTAATTGTATCTTCTGTATTTACTTCCTCTAGCCATTCTTCTATTACCTCTGGTGAATAGTATGGTGCATTGGATTGGGATATACATAATCTATGTATATCTACTATCTTTTGAAAGATTTTTAATTCTGTTTTGTCTGTTAATTGATGAATCATAGGAGATGCATTGTACCATAGGAAATAATCTGGACGATATTGGATTCGAACCAATGACCTCCGCAATGTGAATGCGATGCTCTAACCAGCTGAGCTAATCGTCCATTAAACATTGAGAATTATACCCTATTCCTGTCTTGGTTGCGTAGTATCTTCCCTCTTTACCTCTTCTTTTGGAGTTTCTTCAACAACAGGAGTTGATGGTCTAAGAGCTAACCACATAAGGCCAAGGACAATTAAAACAACAGGCAAACCAATACCAATCCAAAAACTTCTAGCAGCAAAACCACCTAATATACCAATGATAATACTACCTATTACAACGGCAGCTACAGTTTCAAATTTCATATTGGTATATACCAAAGTTATATATATTAAAATATACCACTTTATGGAAGATTACTGTATATATTCTTAGTTATTAATTCCATAACCTCCTCGGGGACCTGTTCATCTGTATGCCTTTCATAATGATGAGCAAAATTACGATCTAGGAATGTATATTCACCTACAACAACAGGATGAGAATATCTTGGTCTTAAATGTAAATGAAATGTTCTTTCTTTATACTTATTCTCTTCTTTGTAAGAATCGTTATTCAAACTTGTCCAATTGAAATGGGTAGCATTAAAGGATTTTATGAATGCCTTTTCTACATCTCTCATCACCTTATGTAGTTCTTTCATTTCTTCCATGGGGAATTCTGAAAAATGTTCATAATGAGATTTAGATATAACTACACTACGACCAAGATAGTATTGGTCTGGGTGTAATATAACTTTCCAATATTTTCTATCTATTAATATATATTCT
>JAHISI010000080.1 GCA_018818345.1 Patescibacteria group bacterium
ATCACGCCTCCCTCCCATCGGGTCAATATGGAATATTTGTTGTAAATTCGGAATTGCTTGAAAGTGCTATAACAAATTCCAATAACTTGGAAACCATTGACCCAATTTCTAGTGTAATAAATAATGCTATACAGACAATATCATCGACAGGAGGAGAAAATTTAAATATCATGACAACTAATCCAAATCCTGAAGTCCTAAATTCATCATTTCCACTAATATCGTATTTATTCGAAACCAATCAAGATTTAATAAATTCTTCGTCTTTTTTAGGTAGTACATACTTCCTAACAAGACTAGGGCTAGACCCAAATACATTAGGTTCAAAATTCATAGGTGATGCTTACTATGAACAAAATATTGTAAAAAACGCCCTCACAAAAGCTGGGGTAAATACGATAACATCTTCATTTGATATGAACACAAAAATGCAAAACCTCTATGATAATGCATATATAGCTTCAATCACAAATGGTGGAAACTTCACTTTCGGTGTCGCATTGACCGCAACACAAATTGCTTCCCTTGAACAAGATATGTTGTGGTATGTCTTTAGAGATATAACTCTCAACGACGGAACAATAATGAAAGATATTTTAGTTCCACAAGTTTACTTTGCACAAAGTACAATAAATGAGTTAAAGAAAAATTACAACTATGGTTCCGTGATTGCTGGAAACGATATAATGATGAATGTAGGCGATGCCTTAACAAATAGCGGAACTATTAAAGCTACAAACACAGTCAACATAACAGCCAATAGTTTAACAAACAAAGGTATATCCGCAAATAACACCAGCATTCAAAATGGAATATTTAGTGGAATTTTAACAAACCTCAACATCGCACAAGATATTGACAACACAAACGGTGGAATAATCCAATCTGATACTGCCCTTCAGATGATTGCAGGAAGAGATATAAATAACATAGGAAGCAGAATTACTTCTGATGGGACTTTGTTAGCACAGGCTGGACGAGATATAAACAATAAAACCCTCGTTCACACAATAAACATAGGTGAACAAATTATCTCAACTCTTGGGAATATTGCATCTATCTCAAGTAAAGACACGATGAACTTAATCGCCTCAAATGATATCACAATAGCAGGTGCTACAGTAGACTCAAAAGGCAGTGCATTAGTACAAGCTGGAAACAATATAAATCTAGAATCAGTAGCAGTTAGAAACAGACAGGTCGCAAGATGGTCAGGTAAAAACTCTGGACATTCAATCACTGACACAACAAAGAACTATGGTTCAGATTTAAACGTTGCGGGTAACCTAGTTATGTCAAGTGGCAATGACACAAACATAAAAGGGAGCGACGTAAATGTCGGTGGTGATGCAAGCGTGCAGACAGGTGGAGATTTGAGCATACTTTCCGTTCAAGACACTTATTATCACAGCTATGCAAACAAGAAGAAAAGAAGATTCGGTAGGAGTAAATCTTCATCAACAGAGATTAATTCAATCACAAACGTCTCTTCAAACATAAACGTAGGCGGAGATTTAACCACAAACTCCGATAAGAATTTAACTATTCTTGCAAGTAATGTTAGTGCGGATGGGGATATAAGTTTACAGGCTGACGGGAATGTTAATATATTGAGTGGACAGGATATGTATTCTATAGAGAAGAAGAGTAGTAAGAGTGGTTGGAACTATGCAAAAAGTTCAGAAACTACAACAGAGGATACTACGGTCGTTTCTTCAAATGTTAATGCTGGTAATAATTTAAATATAGTAAGTGGAAAAGATACAAACCTTTTAGCTTCAAATATAACTGCGCAAAATGATATAAATGTAACAACTGGTGATGATTTTAACGCAATGGCTGGTGCAAATACTCATTACTTTAAACATACCTCTCAAAAACTCAAATCAGGATTTTTTGCCGATTCTGGTAATGGCAGTGCAGAAGCTGGTTCTTCTATAAAATTTGAAAAGAATAAATTGAAAGAGGCAAGTACCGATGTTGTTGAAGCTAATATTCTTGCAAAAAATAATATCAATATAAATTCAAATGACAATGCAAGCTTTATTGCAACAAACGTTATAGCGAATGATGGTTCAATTGATGTAAGAGCGAAAAACAATCTAAACATTCTAACTAAAGAACAAATGCAAGAAAGCGAGCAAAGTAAACTTATAATTGAAGCTGGAGTAAAAGTAAGCGCTGATGCAAGCGGTTTATTAGATAGCATTGATAGTTTGAAAGCCCTTGGAGATGTTGATATGGGTGGAATGGTATCAGGCATAACTGATACAATGGATTTATTAATAAATGGCGACGGTATAGATGAAGCATTAAGCGGAAATGAAGATGCAATAAATGATGTATCTAAAACTGTTAAAGGTATGCAAGCTTTAAATAATGGACCAGGTGGAGTTAGTGCTGACGCTTCGGTTTTTGGAAAGATAGATTATAGTACCTCAGAATCCAAAGCAACTCAAGAACAAGGAAGCTTATTCTACGCTGGTAAAGACATAGACCTAAATGCAGAAAATGGAGATTTGAAAATCAGGGGTGCAGAAATAATTGCTAAAAATGATATAAATCTATCCGCTGGAAATGATGTTATAATAGAAGCTAGTCAGAATACGCAAACTTCAAAAAGTAAAGATATAAGTGGAG
>JAHISI010000081.1 GCA_018818345.1 Patescibacteria group bacterium
AATTTCTTCATTTCTATTCTTGCTAAAGATCAGTAGCTGTAAGTATGTTTTTTCGAGTAAATTACTATTTCCTTTCACGAGAAAGCCTTTAGTGTCGGTGGGAGTGCTTGACTCGAAGCTCGGAAGGTATCCAGAGTCACTTTTCCTATTAATTTTACCCAAGGTTTCTGCCTTAATTCTGTAGGATTTTTGTAGGATTTCACTTGTAACGTGCGAAAGTAACTCCTCCACGAAGTCTTGAATCTTTTTGACGTCTGATGGTTTGTTCAGATCTTTGTCTTCAATGAAATGCTCGAATATGTACGAGAATGCCTCCTGTTTTTGTTCAACCAATTGCTTCATCTTGTCTGGTTCTTTCTGCAACATTTCATCGATATCTTTGTATGGTGCAGAATTTGCAGCATAGGGATAGAGATTTAGTTCTGAAGCTAGTTTGAAGGCTCTAATTACTGCAGATTGTCCTGCAGTATCGCTATCAAAGAAAAAGAGAACATTCTTACTTAATCGAGACAGGCTTTCTAGTTGTTCTTTAGTTAGTCCTGTGCCAAGTGGGGCAACAATATTTTTAATACCAAACTGGTGTGCAGAGATTACATCCGTCTGTCCCTCACATAGTATTGCGAGGTCTATCTTGCGAATTTCTTGCCTAGATTCGTATTGCGCAAATAGGTTAAACTTCTTGTGAAAAATAGCGGTTTCTGGAGAGTTCATGTACTTGGGACCGTAGTCATTACCGGGAAGTATTCTTCCTGAGAAGCCGATAACTGAACCTTTTGAGGAACGTATTGGAAACATGATGCGATCGTAGAATTTTTCTTTAACCTTTCCTTCTTTATTAGTAAATAGCCCTGAATCTACAAGTTCTTTATCTGTTAACTTTGGATGGTGTTTATTAACATATTCTAGAAGTCTAGGGTATTTAGGTGCATAACCAATTCCAAATTGTTTGATTGAGGCTTGATTAAATCCTCTCTCTTTAATGTAATTGCTTGCAGTTACACTATTTTTGAGCTCATTGTAATAGTATTTGGTAGCAAGATAGTTGATATCTTCTAACTGTGAATATTTAGGATTCTTCTTAAATTGTTTTAGTTCAACGCCTGCTTCCTTTGCGAGTTTTTCTAATGCTTCAGGAAAGTCTATGTTCTCAATCTTTTGAACAAAGTTAAAGATATCCCCAGTTTCTCCGCAACCAAAGCATTTGTATCGTTGCATATCTGGACTTACAATGAAGGAAGGAGATTTTTCTTGATGAAATGGACATAGGCCAGAGAAATTTTTACCCGCTTGTTTCAGGGGTACATATTTTTCGATGACTTGGGCAATGTCGAGCCTATTTTTTATGTCTTCAATTTGATTAGAATCATCCATATACTAATTGATTATAGCATCTTACTAGGGGAAGTTTTACTCGCAACTCAAAGCATCATTAAGTATTGTACATGTTATCTCTGCTACACCAGTTGTACTATTTGTTTTCCAAGCTAATGGCTCATCATTCATGGATATTGTAGTGTTATTTGCTCTGCCTGTAATGATGTAGAATCTGTCCTTTACTTCAAACTGTTGTTTAGATGGTTCTACTACTTTTGATATTTTGTTTTGTCCATCGATATCTAATTTAATCCACGAAGCGGAGTCTGTAACCTGAACGGTGAGATTGAAAGTTTTAACTTCTTCAACGGGAGTTTCTACTTCTGTGGGTTTGTTGTAGGTTACTTTTCGCGTTTCTACTGTTTCAAGGATATTGTTACTGTTCTTTCTTGCTTTGATTGTAATAATGTTTATTCCTTCTTTAAGGGTAATATCTTGTTTAAAATTTCCTTGTGCGTCTAAATCAACTAGCGTAGTGTTAATTTCTAGTATCGCTGAGGGCTGTGTGGTGCCTTCTACGGAAAGAATTGCCTCTGAAACGGTACTTCCATCGGTTGGAGTAGTTATTGCTAATTGAGGAGGGCTCTGGAATCTATATATCTGTAATCCAATATATCCCAAAATCAAGAGGAAGAATGTTACTGAAAGAATAGTAATGATGCTCTTTGGAGTTAATATGAGATGTTTGTATCTATTTAATAGTGGTTCAATCGCTTTAATTTTAGAAACTTTCTTTTGTGGTTTACCTCTTCTGTAAAGTGCTAGGACTTTCTCGGTATCAAGACCAAGGTATTGGGAATATATCTTTATGAAGCCAGTAAGGAATATTTCTGAATCAAACTGTGCGAAATCATTGTTCTCAATGTAAGTGATGAATCTTTTCTGCATTTTTGTCTCTTGTGAGACAAGCTCAATTGAGCGCCCAAGGGTTTCTCTTTTCTTTTTTAAAACTTCTCCTGCTGTTATCATACTGGCAATTGTACTACTTATTCATCAAAACCGTCACTATTGTCATCGGTTTTTAGAATTTGGCTAGCGGATGAAACTAGTACTTGTCTTGGTTTGCTGCCGTCTTGGGGGCCAATAGCTCCAGCATCATAGAGTTCATCAATGATTCTTGCAGCTTTGTTATATCCAATTTTCATCTTTCTTTGTAGGAATGAGGAAGAGGCTTTCTGATTGTTTATGACGATTTCTAGAGCTACAGGGAAATCAGGATCTCTTTCAGAAGTTCCTTTGCCGGTACCTGTTGCGGAGCTTCCTTTCTCAATGGCCTGTGCCAGATCTTCAGAATATTCAATATCTTCTTCGGTAACTTGATCTTTAACAGCGTTTATTACATTCTCACTATCTTCTGTAGAAGTATATGTACCTTGGATTCTGATGGATTTTGGTGTGCTTTGATCCTTGAACAACATATCACCATTTCCAAGTAATGTTTCTGCACCTGTGTCATCAAGGATGACTCTAGAATCCATAGCTGTTGCTACTGCAAATGCCATTCTTCCAGGAACATTAGCCTTAATCAAACCAGTGATTACATTTACGGTAGGTCTTTGAGTTGCAAGGATTAAGTGAACACCAACAGCTCTTCCCATCTGTGCAAGTCTCTGAATCTTAGCTTCAACATCTACGCCTGAGGTGAGCATAAGGTCGGCCATTTCGTCTATTACTACAACGATATATGGCATTGCTGTATATCCTAATGCCTTGTTGTATTCAGTTAATTTCTTAACATGCATCTGTTTGAGTTGTCTGTACCTTCGCATCATTTCATCAATAGTCCACTGAAGTGCATTAACAACGAGTTCCATATCAGTAATCACAGGATTTAGTAAGTGAGGAATACCATTGTATGCTGCCATTTCTACACCCATCTTAGGGTCAATCATTATGAATTTAACTTCATCAGGAGTTTTCGTCATCAAAAGTCCAGTTATTAATGAGTTGATAGCTACGGATTTACCTGTACCGGTAGCACCTGCAACTAAGAGATGTGGGATTTTGTTTAAATCTCGAATAGTGGTCTTTCCAGTAATATCTTTTCCTAGTATTAATGGTAATTCATATTTCTCAGCTTCTTGTCTTAGCTTCTTAATCATATCTCGTGTGTACACATAGTTTGGTGTTGGATTTGGAATTTCTACACCAACAAAGGATGTTCCAGGAATTGGAGCCTCGACTCTTACGCATGAGGATTGAGATGCTAATGCGAGAGCCAAATCATTACTAAGGTTTTTAATCCTAGATACTTTAATACCTACAGTTATTGCTAGAGAGAATCTTAAAACAGTTGGGCCAACAGCAATTTCTACAACCTTTGCAGGGATACCAAAGTTTTTAAGAGTAGTCTCAATGACTGTTGCCTTAGCTCTGTAGAGCTTTTCATCTTGTTTTTGTACTTCTCCCTCTTGTAATACATCAATATTTGGGAATATCCAGTTGGTAAATCGAGGTTTTTGTGGTTCAGCTAAGTCGTCAGTTTTAGCCTGCGAGGTTGGAATGTCATCTGGGAAGTTATCATCTTGTTGTTGGATATTTACTTGTGGCTCGACATATACCTCGTCATCTTTTTTACTGTCTTCCCCATACATTCTAATTTCGGGTTCTTTATCTAGATCAGAATTAGGAATGTTCATCTGTGTTCCATCAATGTTCTTTTCGCCATCACTATCTATTTTGAATCCACCAAAGAGATTGCTGAAACTAAATTTCTTCTTTTCGCCATCTTTTATTGGAGTCTCTACAAATTCAAGTATCTGTTCTAATGTAGTACCAGTTATTAAAGAGAAGGCGATTACTAGGAACACTAGGACTATGATTATTTCCAGAAGGTTTCCAAAAGTACTATTCAATGCCAAATGGAACATTTTGCCTAATTCTCCTCCTGCACCTCTTAGTGCATCTGAGTTATTAAGCTGATCTGCGGTTTGCCAGAAGGAAAGTAATGTACTTAAACAAGCCGAGAAAAGGAGTAAACCACCAACCTGTCTTACTGATTTGAATCGCTTGCTTTTGGTTAGCAAGAAGAAGGATATATATATGAGTAAAATACCCCATGAGATTGCGGAGTATCCTAACTGCAGGGTTATGGTATCAAAAAGGGTTGATTGTTGTGGTATGAATGGTGAGAGGCCAATGGTAAGTCCAAGCAAAAAAAGCGCTATTCCAACAAGAATTTTTATCTCGCTGCTCTTAATTGTGATTGGTTCTTTTTTCTTTCTTCTGGGCATTTGTAGTATATAATAAAGTAAATTTGAGATTATTACAAAGTACATATATACCATACTATACTCAGGATTTTAAGTGAATAGCACAAAAGGTGCTAAAAACCTTTGACTAATGCCATTAAATATGATAATATCCTTCGAGTTCCTAAGTTTTTGCTTTATAATGCGGTTTATTATTGGTTCGCAGGAATCATTCCGCCACTTGAGAGCAAGAGTAATATGTTATAACATTACTAAAATATCGTCTTATGATCAAACCTCAAAGCAATAGGTCCGGGAGAATAGATTTGGGACTAGGGTATTCCTCTGGTACAGATTTCCCAAGTCTAATTGAAGCTCAAAATGCTTCGTTTAATGATTTTTATGCTAGTGGGTTCCAAAGACTTTTCACCAAGATCAATCCTGTTAAGGATACTATGGAGAAAATGTGGACTTTGGAATTCAAAGATTTTAGATTTGGAAAGTCATACAGAACTGTAGAAGAGGCAATAGCAAAGGGCCTTTCCTACGAAGTCCCTGTATATGCAAAGGTTCAACTTTTAAACAACAAGACAGGAGAGATTAAAGAGCAAGAAATTTTCATTGCTGATCTCCCAATCATGACTGAAGATGGTGTGTTTGTATTTAATGGTGTTAGAAGAGTTGTAACTCACCAGATCGTTAGAGCTGAGGGTGTGTTGTACGAAGTAGATGAAAAATTACCATACAGAACATTGCATAAAGTTAGATTAATGCCTGGAATGGGTCCATGGTATGAAATCGATACTAACAGACACAATGTAATTTCAATGAGAGTTTTACCTAAGAGACCTAAGGTTTTGATTACAGAACTTCTAAGAGTCTTCGGATGGGAAACAGATGATGAGATTAGAAAATTGTTTGCAGATGTAGATACAGATGAAGAGAATAAATATATTGAAGCAACATTGGCTAGAGATTTCACAAAGAGTAAGGAAGAAGCAGTAATAAGTATTTACAATAAATTAAGACCAGATGAATCAGTCACTATTGATAGTGCTGAGAAATATATCAAGAGCAACTTCTTTAATGTAAGA
Source organism: Patescibacteria group bacterium (assembly GCA_018818345.1). GTDB lineage: Bacteria > Patescibacteriota > Dojkabacteria > SC72 > SC72 > UBA12078. The sequence goes on from JAHISI010000081.1 coordinate 5,660, forward strand.
AAGTTTAACCTTGGTAAGATTGGTAGATATCAATTAAACAGAAAATTAGGTACATCATATGACATCAACAATCCTGATGAAGTTATGCTTTACCCTAAAGATATCATTTTGATTGTTAAGAGATTAATCCAGACAAATAATGGAGTAATTCCTGCTGACGATATTGATCACCTATGTAACAGAAGAATCAGAAGTGTTGGAGAAATTCTAGAAAGACAGTTAATTGCAGGTATTGGAAGATTAGAGAAGAATATTAAAGACAAGATGAGTTTGTATGGTCAAGATGCTAAGGTTACCCCTTCTATGTTAGTTGGAACCAAACCAATTGCAGCATCTATTCAATCATTCTTCGGAGCAAATGCACTATCAAGCTTCATGGATCAGACCAATATCCTTTCTGAATTAGAAAATAAGAGAAAAGTAACTGCAGGTGGACCTGGTGGTATCACAAAAGAGAGAGCAACTTTCTCAATTCGTGAAGTCCATAACTCACATTACTCAAAGTTCGACCCTGTAACCAGTCCTGAGAGTGCAAACATTGGTGTTGTTACACAGCTCGCAATGTTAGCTAGAATCAATGAATTTGGATTCTTGGAAGCACCATACAGAAGAGTATTGAAGGTTGTTAAAAATAACAAAGCAGTATTGGAAGGAAGAATTCTTTCTGAAGACCTTATGTCTGGAAAGAAAACAATTGCAAAAGCCGATACAACAATAGATAAAGCATTAGCTGAGAAGATTGCTGCAGTAAAAGAAATAAAAGAAGTTAAAGTAAAATCCTTCATCTCTGATGAGGTTGTTTACTTTGATGCTATGGATGAAGAAGGCTTCTATATCTCTTCTGCAACTGTTGGTACAGATGAACAAGGTAATATTACAGACAAATTGGTTCCAGTAAGACACAAAGGAGATTTCGTATTAGAAGATGTCTCCGCAGTTGATTTTGTAGATGTACTCGCAGGTCAGCAAGCAGGTCTAGGTATGGCATTGGTTCCATTTGTATCACACAATGATGCAATGAGAGCGCTAACAGGTGCTAACCAGCAAAGACAGGCTGTCCCTTTGATTAAATAAGAGAGCCCACTAATTGGTACTGGAATGGAAGAAACCGTTGCAAGACAATCCTCATGGGGTGTCTTCGCTGAAGATGATGGAGAAGTTTACTATGTTGATGGTAAAAAAGTATCTATCAAATACAAGAAATTAGGTCTTAGAGACTATGACTTGATCTCATTCTACAGAAGTAATGACAATACATGCTTCACACAGAAACCTATTCTCAACGTTGGAGATACATTTAAAAAGGGTGATGCCATAGTTGATGGACCTACAATGATCAATGGTGAATTGTCACTTGGTATCAACTTAAAAGCAGCATTGATGTTCTATGAAGGATATAACTATGAGGACTCTGTAATCATTTCTGAAAGAATTGTAAGAGATGATTTACTTACCTCTATCCACGTCAGAGAGCATACCGTTCAAGTTAGAGACACTGAATTAGGAGCAGAAACAATAACTGCAGATATTCCTCATGTAAATGACAGAATTCTACAGAAGTTGG
>JAHISI010000082.1 GCA_018818345.1 Patescibacteria group bacterium
CTTTTTTACCATCAATTTTTCTTACTTCAAATTCCAAACCTTCAGATACTTTTAACTGAGTTCCTGCAATTTTGATTACTGCAAACTTGTTTTCTGTTACTTTTTCAATTGTTTTGGTTTCTTTCTTTGTTTCTGTCATGAGTAAGGATTTTAATGGAATATGGTGAAAATGTCAATAAACAGGAGAAATTATTAATGATTTAATCCTCATATACATCCAATATTTCTCCACTTACATCTCTATGCCCCTGCCTGTGTCTCAAGGCTATGTTTTGGACTAATCCCAAACATACCAAGGTCATTATGGTAATCGTCCCTCCTGCGCTCATGAGAGGTAATGGGATACCTGTTGCAGGTATTGTTCCCATATTGGTTCCAAGGTTGATAAATATCTCTAGAAGGAGTTTAATCCCCACGCCTAGACATAGTAAGGAATGTAGTGGGTTTCCTATCACATTTATAGCTGTCATGAAGCAATATACAATCAAAAAGCCATACAATCCTAATACTACTACACTCCCAACAAGTCCAAATTCTTCGGCAAAGGAGGCAAATATGAAATCCGTTTGATGCTCTGGTAAGAAATTACGCTTACTTTGAGTACCATTCCCAAAACCCTTTCCAACTAGTTGCCCAGACCCTATGGCTATCTTTGACTGATTTACATTAAATCCTTCATCTGCTGTAGTCTCTGCAGGATTTATGAATGCTACGATTCTTTGTTTTTGGTAATCATGGAGAATAGTATCCCAGGATACAGTGAAAAAGATCCCAAGAAATAATCCAAGTACAAGCGCCCCTATTGCTAATGGTTTCCATTTTGTCTTTGAGTACAATACAAACACCGTAAGTACCACACCCAATATGGTAGTAAGATACCATATCCAATTATTTGTAATTGCCGCTATCAAAAATCCTCCTGATACACTTCCACCTATTAGTAACACAATCGTATTCCTCAATGGGTTACTAAGGGCCAAGAAGGTCATTAGAAACCATATGGTAAGCGTTAATAATGACATGCTCCCACCTGGTTCTAGATATATGAGTATGAATAGTGTAATGACAGAGAGAAATGTTATGCCAAATAGGATTAGTTCATTTAATTTTCCTCGCATTGAGAATATTCCTGCGGTAATAGCTATGACTGCAAATTTAGCTATCTCTGAAGGTTGGAGCTGGAAACCTCCGATATACAACCATCTTCTAACACCATTGATTACCGGGCCAATGATTAAAGTGAGTGCTAAAAGGAGTATAGTTACTATCCAAATAGCTAATAGAACCTGCCAATATTTCAAATACGAGAGATCAACCAAAGAGATTAGAAAAAAGAGAAGGAAACCAATACCTAAGGCTGTAATTTGTTTCCAAACAATACTTAAATCTCCATACCCACCTTCTGGTAAAATTGTCGTAGAGAGAAGAGTAATCAGTCCAAGAATAGATAACAGAATTGCTGGGAAAAGGATCTTCCAATCAACAGATAGAAACTTCTTTGAATTATTTGAGAAAAGATTCATAACGTATAGATTTTAGCACATCACAGTTACGCTTTTTTCTTCCTAAGAAAACTTGGAATATCCAATATGCTTTCTCCTTCTCCCAAATTACTTGGGCTACTTGGAATAGTTGATGGTAATACATCATCCTCTAAATCTTCCTCTTGGATATCAGCTTTTTCAAATGACTCTAAAACATCTTCCTCAGTATCAATTTCTACTTCTGGTTCTTCTTTAACTTCTTCTGCCCTAGGTTTGAATCCAAATGTTCTCACATTTTCATCGACTCCCTTTTGCTTTTTAGTAAAGACTTGTTTGTTTTCATCAAAACCTGTTGCAACAATTGTAATTGTTAATTCATCTCCACAATTAGGATCAATCTGTGCACCAAATTTAATATTTGCAGAAGGATCTACCGCTTCTTTAATTAATTCGGAAACCAAGCTAATTTCTGTAAGTGTTAGGTCTGAGCCAACAACATTGTAAAGCACACCTGTGGCGCCCTCTATAGACATATCAAGAAGAGGACTTGTTGTAGCTGCTCTTGCTGCGTTCTCTGCTCGATTTTCACCACTTGCTCTACCAATACCCATTAATGCTGTACCAGCGTTTTGCATAACTGATTTAGCATCATTGAAGTCTGCATTAATATATCCTGTCTGACTAATCAAGTTGGATATACTGTTAACACCTTCCGCTAATACTGAATCAACCTTCTTCATAGCATCAATAAAGGAGAGCTTTTCACTATCATCAACAATCTCTAGCAATCTCTGGTTAGGAACAACGATTAGTGTATCAACCTTGTCCTTTAATGCTGCAATACCTTCTTCAGCTATCTCTCTTCTTTTGTTACCTTCAAATTCAAATGGTTTAGTTACAACTGCGACTGTTAATGCTCCCATATTCTTAGCAACACCTGCAATTATTGGAGCTGCACCTGTACCAGTCCCGCCACCCATACCTGCAGTAATGAATACCATGTTTGCTCCCTCTAAGAATTCTTGTATCTGATCTAAACTTTCCTCAGCTGCTTGTGCACCCATATCATGGTTACCACCTACTCCTAAGCCTCGTGTTAATTCCTCACCTAATTGCAATGTAACAGGTGCTTGAGACATCTTTAATGCCTGTGCATCTGTATTAAATGACATAAAATCAACACCTGGGATATCATAATCAGTAATCATAGTGTTGATTGCATTACAACCACCACCACCTACTCCTACTACCTTAATTTTTGCTACTGGATCTACATTGGTTGTAACTAACATTGTGTCTTAAACACTAAAATTTATTTAAGGCAGTAAAGATTTCATCCACTCTCCCAATTTCCCAACTAATCCTTTTACATTGGATTTCTTTTTATCATTGGAAGAACTAATATCAACATCATCATCCATCGCATGTTTAATCAAACCTTGTACACAAGCATATGATGGATCAGAGATTTCCTCTGTCATACCTGTTAATCCTGAAGGATACCCTATTCTTGCAGAAACTCCAAATACTCCTTGTACAATCTTTGTAATATTTCTTAGTAAACCAGTTCCTCCAGTTAAAACAACTCCAGCTGGCATACCAATATTATATCCTGATTTAGATACATTTTCCTTTGCCATTTCGAAGATTTCTTCACATCTTGCCTCTACAATATTTTGCAATGTTTCTTTTGATACACTCTTGTCTATGCCATATCCACTAAGATCAATCTCATCAACCTTGGATTTCTTTTCTTTAGGTTCATCTTTCTTTCTCAGAAGTGCAGGTGTTGAATCCATCCCTTTCCCCTTTGAAACAGCTGTCTTGTTATCAAGAATATCTGACATATTTAGCTTAATCTTCTCAGCTTCTTCAAGAGATACCTGAAGACCAATTGCAATATCGCTTGTTATGCTATTTCCTCCCCAAGGTATACAACTACTGTAGATAATTGATCCTTCTTCAAATATTGTAATACTTGTTGTCCCAGAACCAATGTCTAACATAGATACACCGAGTTCTTTTTCTGTTTCTGTTAATACTGAAAGTGATGATGCCCAACCTGTAAAGATTACATCATATACATTCAAGCCTACTTGTTCTACACATTTTCTAATGTTCTGCCAATATGAATTAGGTGCAGTGATTATATGTGTTTCTACTTCTAATCTTCCACCGCTCATTCCTATTGGATACTTAATACCACCCTGATTATCCACTACAAATTCTCGAGGGATAATGTGGATTGGATTTAAGTTATCAGGTAGAGACAATGTTCTAGCATTTTCAATAGCTCTATATGTATCATCTATCGTGATTTCAGAACCTGCAACTGCCACAACGCCCTTGTTGTTTAAGCTTGTTACCTGCTCACCATTGATTGATACATATACATCAGAAACTGTAACACCTGCCATTCTTTCAGCAGCTAATACACTCTCTGATATTGCATTGGTTGCATCATCGATATTTACGACAACACCCTTTTTAATACCTTTACTAGTATGTGAACACACACCGATAACGGAAGGTGTTTGATTGTCTTCAACAGAAGAAATTACTGTTGTAACTTTGGAGGAACCTAGGTCTATAGCTGTTATTATTTTGCGTGCCATGTTTTTTGAAGGCAGAGTTAATTTTACTAATTAATTATATAAAAAGACTCAGAATTAACAAGTCCTTTATAATAATATAATCAAAAATCCCCGTTTTAGCAAGAATTAGTTTTTTAAAACTGGTCTTTCAAAACGAAAATCTATCGACTTAAACTTAAGGTTATCACTTTTCACTCTATTTGCAACTGCAATATATCTTTCCAACTGTAAGTCTAGATCTTCAGACATACTGAATTTAAATGTTTGTGCTGTTTTTAGAGCTATTTCCAATACCATATCTTTTAAGGAGATGGTGGATATTTCATACCCATAGGTTTGTATCACTTTAACTGTTTTGTGTATATTCCCCATTATTAGTAATTCCTGTTTACCGTTTTCACCCGATGAGCTATCTACTTCGGAGGAAGTAAATAGATACAATGATTGAGCTGTTGCATATGCTTTACAACAATTTACTGTGTCTTCTTTGCATATAGTGTCCAAGACGACTCCTTCATCAGAGAGGAGGTAGCATTCCGTATCTCTAATCAATGCTGTGCTTGCTGGCCTGTAAAGATCTACAAATATCTCCAACTTATCTGGTACTACTTTCTCAATGTTTACTTCCTTAATATATGGCACAGAAGAGAACATGTCTTTTTCGTATGTGGTTGTTGAGAAAGAAAAGTAGTTTCTTCCTATTAATTTCTCTCCCATATACTCATCTATGAGGGTTGTAACATTTTGAGGGAGATCTAATCCTTGTACATCAGTTAGTGTGTATTTTTTAATATTCCATATCCCTATTAATAGTGTCAAAAGGAATACGAGAAGTACAATGAATATTGGAAGATTTTTTTTAACGAAAGCTACTGGCTTAAATCTTAATATTCTGTCTTTTAAATGATTTGTGGGCTGTTTTTGTATATCAATATCCATGTGTCTAGTGTATATGATATACAGAAAATTGGAAAGAAGATATTTGTAAAGCACCAGAGAGAATTAGTAGGGGAATTCCCTCTGGGTTTGGGGCATTCAACTTCCTCGGGGAAATGGAATGTCCACTTTCGTCTGCTTCTCCAATGGAGTTTTCTTTTTTTCATACTCTCCAACAAGACATTTTGTTGCCAATCCAAAGCCAGTCTCACAATACTTTTCCATTTGTTTTCTGCATTGATTGAAAAGCCTGAGACCTTCCTGCCCTTCCCTGGAAAAAATTATTAACATGCATTCAGATGCCTCAACGACATCCTCGTTTTTCCAAGCGATTTCTAAGAGTTTCTGCAATGGTAATTCTTGCAGTTCTACAAAATTCATCAGGACTCTTTTCTCCCTACTGTTTAAAGATCGTAATTATGAAAAATTACAGTCGTGATTATACTATAAGATTGCGAGGATATCTATTGATTTCATTGGCTTCTTTCAAATATTCAGTATAATGGTATATGGAAGAACCTAAACAAGAAAAATTTGGTATTAAACACCTCTTAATGCTATTAGCCTCAATAGCTATATCAGTATTAATAATTGTATTTAATAAACAACTCCGTGAATTAGAACAATTTGGATATATAGGTATATTCCTTCTAATGTTCCTTGGAAATGCTACAGTCTTAGTACCTGTCCCTATCCTTGCTCCATTGAATATTCTCTTAGGTGGTATATTTTCTAGTCCATTGTTACTTGGCCTTACTGTTGGAGTTGCATCCTCTCTTGGAGAATTAGTTGGATATCTTGCAGGATATAGCGGAAGTGGGATTGTTAAATCTAGTAAGGTATACAAAAAGATTGAATTACAGGTAGAGAAATATGGTCTTTGGGCTATATTCTTCTTAGCCTTAATTCCTAATCCATTGTTTGATGTTGCAGGCTTAGCAGCAGGGGCTTTGGGTATTAAATGGTGGAAGTTTTTAATAGCGGTAACCGCTGGGAAAACAATCAGAGCTATTGTATTTGCATATATTGGATATACAGGGGGATTATTGTTTTCAAAAGGCTAACCAATTCCAACGAGTTTCTTACTTAATGGAGCGAGAGACGGGGTTCGAACCCGCGACCTACACATTGGCAATGTGTCGTTCTAGCCAACTGAACTACTCTCGCGTAATGGTGCCGAGACCCAGGTTCGAACTGGGGACCCTTTGTTCTTCAGACAAATGCTCTACCAGCTGAGCTATCTCGGCAATACATTAAGAACAGTAAGATAATATCAAAAACCAGTACCACATTCAACTAAAACTCTTTAAACTTCCTTTGGAACATCTCTTCTGTATTGTTATTCTTTTTAACTGATTCAGATATTTTCTTGTAACTCCATTTTTCATCTAGAACTTTCTTCAATCCAATATTGAAATTCTCTTGCTTCCATTCTGTAAAGAAATATCCATTAACACCCTCAACTAGGTTCTCCAATATCCCACCGGCCTTGTAAGCCAACACGGGTGTACCTGCGGACACAGCCTCTACGGGAAAGATACCATAGTCCTCAATTCCAGGCATAACGAAGGCTGAGGCTTTAGAAAGTATTTCCCATTTTTCATCATCAGATATCTTTCCTAAAAATTGTATATTTTTGTATTTAGAATATTTTCTTCTAAGTCTTGGTTCTTTAGATCCACTTCCAATCAACTTTAGAACAATATTGGAATCTCTCAAACATTCTAAAAGGAATTCACCTTTTTTATTAAATTCAAATGGAGCTCCAGCTACAATATATTTATCGCCATTTTCTCCCTTCCTTTCATCCTCCCCCTTTATTACATCCTCAAAGAAATGAATTGGAGGAGTAAGAATCCCATCGGGTTTTCTTCCCCAGTATTTCTGGAGTCGTTTGCCAACAAACTTGGAGTTAGCGATTAAAACATCGGGTTTGGAGGAGGAAGATACTTCCCATAGTCTTATGAAAACAAGGAGAAAATCCCGTATAGTGCCCTTTATACCGCCAAAACTCTCACAGCCAAGCTTCTTTAGATCCCAAAGATATCTCATTGGGGAATGAATATAGGCAATATGTTTACATGTCATCGGGGTTATAACTCCAAAAGCTACACTTGCACTCGAGGAGATTACAAGATCATATTGGCTAAGATCAAATTTCTCAATATGTAATGGCCAAAGGTAGTAGGTATATCTGTACAATTCTTTTATGAAGAGTCTCCTATTCAAACTAGAAAAAGATATCTTATGCTTTTGAAGTTCAGGAGAAAGAGATTTGGGATCACCAAATAGTGCATAAATATCTGCCTTTGGATACATCTTGGCAAAAGTTTCTAACACTCTATTCGCTCCACCCATACTCCAGAGAGATTCTGTTACTAACGCAACCCTAAGATTCTTGTTGTAGGAATTTTGTAGATTAGTCTTCTTCATATATGACTACAGTACCTCTTTTAGCAAATCTTTTTGTGGGGTCAGAAAACATCATCAAACCTCCAAAAAGTATTAGTACAAATCCGCCTATGAGTACATACCTATTCCATGCAATTGCAGTATTTACAATCTCTTTTTCAATTGTAAACGTAGCCGAAGATGGTCTAGTGCTCAGTACATTCTGCGGAGGACTTCCGTCTACGAGCATCACAGATTTGAAACTATCATCACTACCCGAATATTCCCAATTCAAAGTAGTATCTCCTAACTTAACAACTTCAAACGAAAGTCGTGCCATTACATCAGGCTCATCCGCAGTAGTATAGAGGGTATCTGTTCCAGATTGAGAGAATCCAGTAAGCATCACTACTCCATTTTCATTATCTATACTTGTCTCATCCTCTGGCCATTGAGCAAAGAGTGCGTTATTTCTTTCCGCTTTCTTAAGTTGGACATATTCTGGATCATAGGTAATTACAAATCTAGCAGATACTAATTCTTCTCCTGCAGAATCTATCATTACATCCACAGTAAAACCATTATTCTTGTTTGTAACAACCCCACCATCTGGATACAAAGAGAACATCGGTTCTGCAGCTTTGCATGGAGATACAAAAAGAAATCCTACAAGGATGAACGTTAGTAAAATAGTTTTTATATATTTTTTGACTATCACGGTATTAAATATTAACATAATATATCTTATTTCAGAATATCAGATTAATGGAAAGTATAAAACTATTGGCATTAGCAATTACACAAGGGCTTTCCGAACTTCTTCCCGTCTCTAGTAGTGCGCATTTAATAATTCTTGGGAAAATGATTAATATCCCTACCTCAATCTTACTTCTTACCTCATTACAGATAGGGACTACCGTTGCTATTATCGCATTTTTCTGGGAAAAATTGGTTCGCAATTTATTTACAAAAGCAAAACTACTCTTCTATTTCAAGATTCTTGTTTCCGTTGTACCCTCTGCAATATTAGGGATACTTTTTGAAAAGAAGATAGAAAGCGTATTAAGGGCTGAATGGATTATTGCCGCATCATTAATATTTTGGGGAATTATTATGATTATCGCCCAAAGGAAAGTAGACACAAGTGATGCTGTTGATGATATTGAAAATATTACATGGCAACAATCATTACTGATGGGGTTTGCCCAATCTATTGCTCTTATTCCTGGTACCTCAAGGTCTGGAATTACTACCTTAGCTGGAGTTGGTGTTGGTTTAAACAAATATACTGCCTTTGAATACAGCTTAGTTTTGGGGCTACCGGTACTTGTTGGATCCTCTCTGTGGACTATATATGAGGATTTAGCAGTAAATGGTCTCCCTGTATTATCAGGGCTAGACTTCTTTACCTACCTAAATACAGGAATCATTCTTTTAATCCCATTTTTAGTTGGATGTCTTTCTTTGCTAATCTTAAAAAAGATTAAAAGAGACAGGTGGTTGTCAGTGTTTGGTTTCTACAGAATAGGGTTGGGAGCTTTAATCCTAATATTCACCTATTTGCTATAGCATATTGCGCAGGTCAACTCCGGTCATATTTGCAGGAAGATCACATCCCAATATCCCTAAACAGGTGGGGGCAAGATCTGCCAACAATCCAGTTACTTTTGCATTATGTCCTGTGCCAATCTTTAGAATTGGAACACCCACTCTTGGTTGTATCTCGAGAATACTAGAAAGTATAATCAGAGGAACTGGATTGTTTGTATGTGCAATATCTACCTCCCCAGTCACCCTATTTATCATAGTCTCACAATTACCATGATCTGCGGTGATAATTACTGACCCTCCAACACCTAAAGTTTCTATTGTTATATCTTCAACACACTTATCAATTACCTCATTGGCCATAACCGTGGCCTTGTAATCTCCTGTATGTCCAACCATATCTGGATTAGCAAAATTGATAAGGATAAAATCATAATGCACTTTGTTAAAATCTTTAAGTTTACTGACGACTTCATCTCGAATAATCTCTGCACTCATAGCAGGTACTTTTGAATAATCTTCAACCTTGGGAGACGGAATTATAAAGAATTCTTCCCCCTTATGTGGAGATTCCACACCACCATTGAAGAAATAGGTCACATGCATCTGTTTTTCCGTCTCCGCAATATGCAATTGAGTTTTACCGCAATTTGCCAATGTTCCCGCAAAAGATTGTCTAACCGGTTGAGGTGGGAATATCACATGCGCAGGCAAATTTTCTTCATAACCTGTCATAGTTGCGAAATACACATCCTTAGGATAGTTTCTTCTGTTAAAATGTGGAAACTCCTTCATTACAAATGCCTTAGTTATCTGCCTAGCCCTATCCTCTCTGAAATTCCAAAAAAGTATTGCATCGCCATCTTTGACAGCTCCAATTGGTAAACCATCTTTTATAAACATTCTAGGCTTGAAAAACTGATCGTCTTCTCCACCCATGTACCCTTTTTGAATAGCCTCACTTGGATCCTCGAACGTATCCTCTGCCAAGCCAACCATTGCATCGTACGCAGCTTTAGTTCGCTCCCATCGATTATCCCTGTCCATACCATAGAATCTCCCCTGAATGGATGCAATATGTCCAATTCCTAGCTGTTTCATCTTCTGTTTTAATTTATCCATATACAAATATCCATCATGTGGAGGAGCATCTCTTCCATCTAACATAATGTGCAGCATTGGATCAATACCATTGGCTTTACAGATTTCAAGTATAGAAAAGAGGTGTTTAATATGCCCATGCACACCAGCCGCACTTAATACACCCATTAGATGCACCGTAGTTTTCTTTGTCTTCACAGTCTCTATCATCTCTTGTATCACCCCATTCTTGTCCAAGTCATGAGCCTCAATAGCATCATTTATTCTTGGTAACGTTTGGTATACCACCTGCCCTGCCCCAATATTCAAATGGCCCACCTCACTATTCCCTGCCTCTTCAGCAGGCAACCCTACATGGGAACCAGAAGCATGTATCAAAGTAGATTTCCCATATGTCCAAGCCATATCAAGAAATGGAGTCTTTGCCCCCAACACAGCATTACCCACTGGATCAGGATGTACACCAAAACCATCTAAAATGATTAATGTTACAAGATTCTTTTTAGGCGAAATATTCTCCTCTGGTATGGAGTTTGGTTGTCTTGCTTTAAATAATTCAAACATAGGTCTGGCAGTTAATTGATTACTCTCATATAATATACACTATGGTTGATTTACGCAAAAAGGATATACAAGATTTACAGAAGGATATCTCTGATACTTTACTTAGTCTTGATTTAGATTCAAAAAAATCAAAGTTAAAAGTGCTAGAGGAGGAAACCATCCAAGAAGATTTCTGGAAGGATACTGAAACTGCTAAGAAAATAATGGAAGAAGCTGGGCAACTTAGAGAAGAGATAGAGACAGCAGAGAAACTACACCAAGATGTTAATTCCTTGGTTGAGCTTTTTAATTCCATTGAGCGAGAGACTGATCAGAATCAATTAATAGAAGAATATGAGAGCCTAAGACAAAGGTATGACAAATTTTCCATAAGGAAATTCCTCTCAAGCAAATACGATAAAGCCAACGCCATACTTACCATACATGCTGGGCAAGGTGGAACTGAATCAAATGATTGGGCAAGCATGCTAATGCGAATGTACACAATGTATTTTGACAAAATGGGTTGGAAATACAATATAACAGAGATATTAAATGGTACTGAAACTGGTATTGTAACTGTAACTATGGATATAATTGGCACCTATGCCTTTGGATATCTAAAAAGAGAGCACGGTACACACAGACTAGTAAGAATCTCTCCCTTCAATGCACAAGGCCTAAGACAAACTACATTTGCAGGAGTTGAAGTATTGCCAATAATGGAAGATGTAGATCTAGACATTCAAATCCCAGATACTGATTTAGAATTCAAAGCTGTCAGAGCTGGTGGACCTGGAGGACAAAACGTAAACAAGACCTCTTCTGCAGTACAAATAACACACATACCTACAGGCATTACAGTTCAATCTTCAGAGCAAAGAAGCCAACTTCAAAACAGAGAAACAGCTATGAAGGTATTGAAAGCTAAGCTTTTGAGAATTAAAATGGATGAAAGATTAGAGGAAATTTCTCAAATAAAGGGGAATTACAAAATCGCAGGATGGGGAAATCAGATTAGAAATTATGTACTACATCCATACAAATTAGTTAAGGATTTAAGGACAGGTATAGAAACACAGAATCCTGAGTCCGTGTTGGATGGTAATTTAGAAGAATTTGTTGAAGCCGAGATAAGATTACAGTAATATATACACAAGTACTTAAACTGTCTACAACTGCCATGTTACTTTTTGACAAAGTAAGTAAGAAATATGATGGAGATATAATTGCATTAGAAGATGTTGGTTTCAAGGTAGATCAAGGAGAGTTCTTTTTCTTGGTTGGTCCTTCCGGAGCCGGGAAAACAACTTTAATGAGATTATTAATTAGAGAAGAAATCCCTACATCAGGGAGTATTTTCTTTAAGGAAATAGATGTCCCTAATATCCCAAACAATCTATTACCTACTTACAGACAAAGGTTAGGCATCGTGTTCCAGGATATAAAACTTCTTAGTACTAAAACATTGGAAGAGAATATTAACTTTGCATTGGAAATATTAGGCAAGGAAGATAAGGAAATAAAAGACACTACAGACTATTTGCTTGAAACTGTTTGCCTTCAGGATAGGAAGAATCTTTTCCCACACCAACTCTCTGGAGGAGAACAACAACGAGGAGCTATAGCCAGAGCTTTAGCCAACAACCCAGAGTTATTTATTGCAGATGAGCCTACTGGAAATTTAGATCCTGATAATGCTATGCAGGTTTTGGAGATACTAAAGAAAATCAATAAAGGCGGAACTACAGTCATGATTATCAGCCATGATAGAGGTATCGTTAACGAAATGAAAACAAGAGTCGTACGAATGGATCAAGGGAAAGTAATCTCAGACAACAAAGGGGACTATGATACTGTAAAGACGCCAAAGAAAACATCTGCAGAAGAAACAAAAGACAAAGAAAGCAAGAAAGAAGAAGAGAATGTAAAATTCAAAGGATTAGACAAAGGAATTAATGATATCTTTGACAAGGCTAAGATATCTGATATGGATATGATTTTAAATCTTACCAACTCAGATCTTAATAATCTGAAACTCAATAAATCTCAACAAGACGAATTAGAAAAGTATGTAGCAAATTATTTAAGCAAAGAAAAACATGAATAAGACATCAAAAGTATTTGATACAACCAAAAAGAATGTTCGAAGAAATAGATGGCTTTCGTTTGCTACGATCTTTGTTAGCACAATAGTACTTTCCATAACTTCTTTTTTTATTAGTGCCGCTATACTCAGTAGAGTTGCGGTTAAATATTACGAGCAACGTTCGCAAGTAATCATCTTCTTCCAAAAAGATACTCCTGAGTCTGAGATCCTGACACTTAGAGATAAAATATATGATCCTACATTAATTGCAGATATTAAATATGTATCCCAAGAAGATGCGCTTTCAATATATAGAGAAGATTTTGCGGACAATCCTGACTTGATTTCAACAGTTACAGCTGATTCACTTCCCCCTAGCCTTGAGATTAGAGCCTATGATATTGATGGGCTACTTCAAGTAATTACTAATGTGAACCAAGAAAAGGATGTAAATCCCAGTATTGATGAGATTATGTACTTTAAAGATGTAGTTGATAATCTTAAATCGCTTTCAAGAATAATCAATGTCGGAGCTATTGTCTTGATATCTGGCCTCTTGGTTATATCCTTCTTCTTAATTAGAATCACAATTGGTTTTAACATCAATGCACATAAGGATGAGATTCAGATTATGAATCTTGTTGGGTCTACTAACTCCTTCATAAAAACACCATTCATATTAGAAGGGGCATTCTACGGTTTAGTCGGTGGTTTTTTGGCAGCTACATTAATAATAATTCCTTGGTATATTGTAGTTGCATATACACAAGGTACTGACTTTGCTAGTTGGTTAAATCAAATGCTTTCTGATTTTAATTTGAACTTCTTAAGAACTCCAAATATTGCCTTTATCCCTATTTACTACATCATTCACCTTGTCTTTGGATCACTTCTTGGTGTAGTTAGTAGCTTTAGTGCAGTAAAAAGGTATTTGAAATAGATATGAATATTAAAAGACTGGTTCCTACAACTTTAGTTACGATATTGTTAACTACCTTTTTCATTGGTTTGATGGGATACAAGGATAAGCCTGTATCAGCTTCTACTACATGCCCTGGATATATGTCAGAAGTTGAATGCTACAACTACCTTCTCGAGCAATTCACCAAGCTCCAAAAAGAGCAAGGGACACTTCAAAGTCAACTCAATGAAGAGCAATACAAACAACTAAGTCTCGAAGAAAAAATTACATATATATCCAATCAAGTAACCCAAACCCAGAAACTAATTAAATCTTTAGAAATCGAGATAGCTGCTCATGATATTGAAATCAAGCTCCTAGAGCAGGACATACAAGATAAAGAGGACTCTGTCTCACTAATGAAACAAGAGATCTCTGTCCTAGAGGGTACTGTTAATCAACGAATTTCAGAGTCATACAAATATTCATTCCTAAGTCCTTTTGATCTTTTCCTTGATTCTAAAAGTTTTTCAAATATATTAAGAAAAACTAAATATCTAATAGTTACTCGTGCACAGGACATTGCTTCTCTAGAAGATTACTCTCAGAAAGCAGTTGCTCTAAAAAGAGAAGAAGAAGATCTCTCTGGTCAAAAAACAAAACTATTAACAAAGCAGGATGCGATTCTTTCTGAAAGATCTGATTTGGCATCTAAAAATGAAAGTTTGAAAACACAAATAACTGAGAAGAATAGTCTTCTGGCTCAATCACAGGCGAAATCTGCTGAATTACTTTCAGCTTTAAGACAAAACAAAACATTACAATCACAATTAGATGCAGCAATCATTACTTGGATCAATGCACATATGGGCGAAATAGTGAACAGTGGCCCTGTTGCCAGAGGATCAATCATTGGATATGTATATCCTGGGACATCAGCTTGTTCTACAGGGGCACATTTGCATTTTGGTATAGATACAAGAACATCTGGGACTTTTTCGGCTAGTGTAGATCCATTTGCTGGATACCTTGTATGGGGTGAAGGTTCTGGAATAATTAATGCATATGATGGTTGGAACTATCCATATGTACGCTCAAACAAATACCAGGTCCCTATCGCAGGTACTGTAATCATGACCCAAGACTACCATAACGGAAGAGCTATAGATCTTTCCCGCCCTACGGGCGCTGCTAACGCACCGGTGCTTTCTGCATACGGCGGAACTTTGTACAGAGGTGTTGATAGTTGTCATCAAAACTATGCCATAGTTGTACAAAGTGATGGGAAAAGATCTATCTATGTTCACCTAAAATAGCTATCCCCCTTTCCACTTACAGGATATTCTGCTAAACTAGATATTAATAAATTCATAGATATGTCCATCAATGTCTAAAGATAAGAAAAAGAGCCCTACTAAAAAGTCCCAAACAAAAGCCCCAGTAACACCTACAAAGGTTAAGTTTGTAGTTAAGAAACCAAATCTTAAGATTAAGGTTAAAATGCCTGATTTCAAAAAGATGTTCTCTGAAATGAAAACATCAAAGACTTCAAAGACTGTTTTGAAGGTTGTTGGCCTAGTATTAATCATAGTTGGATCTTTTGCACTCATAGATCTTGGTGTTCAATATCTAAACAATGACTACAGTGTAGCTATTGTTAATGGTACAAGAATATCCAAATCTGAATGGAATAAACTTCTACAGCAAGCATATGGACAAGCTGGAGCTACACAATTGATTGATAATGAGGTAATAGCACAAGAAGCAAAGAAAGCAGATCTAACAGCTTCTGATGAAGAGATTCAAACTCAGGTTGATCAAATCATAACAAGTCTAGGTGGACAAACAGAATATGAAGCTGCTTTGGAAGCAAACAATCTTACAGATACTGAGTTAAAGAAAGAAATCAAGTTAGATATTCTAACAACCAAACTCTTAACTCCAACCATTACATATACAGATGATGATCTCAAGAGCTTCTTTGACCAATATAGTGCACAGATGTTCCCAACTGAAACAGCTGCATTAGAGACTGGTGCAAAGTTAGACTTTGATACATACAAAGCACAGACTACAACTTATTATGTTCAACAGCAGGTTTCAAATACTAAATCTACATGGTTAGCAAGCAAACAAGCTGAATACAAGATTCAGAATAATGCTACAAGTAAACCAACCTATGGATTATTTGGAACCACCATTAATATATTTAAGAACTTAACAGCTAAGTAAATATATTGGATATGTAAAAGAAAAGGAGGCATTAAGCCTCCTTTTTTGTTAATACATATTAAACTAACTCATCAGGAGGTTCGACTAATCCATAGTCACCTTGTTTCCTTCTGTATATCATAGAGATTTTGTTTGTACTTTTATTCCTAAAAAGAAAATGATCATATCCCATTAGCTCCATCCTCTCTATAGCCTCACCCTCTTCTAATGGAGACATATCATCAGCTATCTTTCTCTTAGCTATCTTAGGTACATAGTCCGAATAGTCATCGAGAGGGATCTCTGGCCCATTTGAAATTGATTCATGTGCTGCCTCAGCTTCTAATACCTTCCATGACTCTTGTCCTTCCCAGTGTGCTTTCTGGTCATTGTATCGTTTTAATCTTCTAAATAGTACATCTGTTGCCTTATCTATATTTGCATACATCTCTGGCCCACTCTCTTCTACTCTGACCACTGCTTTAGACAAATCTACATTTATGTCTATTCTAAAATCATTCTGTATCCCTCGAGCATATGTTTGTTCTTTAAGGAATACCTCAACCTTTGTTGCTTCTTCTAACAAATTTTCCTTCTTAAGGATTTTTTCTAAAGTATATTTCTTTAACGCTTCTGTAGGTTCCATTCCTACGAATGTTACTTGTATGATCTTTTTGTCCATATTATTTACCCTTACAAGTTATATATATTTAATGATATATTGAATACAGAGAAGAGTAAAATATAATTTTAGGGTTATATATATTTATGAGTGAAATACAAGTAGATACATTTTCAAATGATTCTACAGATCAGGTTATTCAAATAGATATGGA
>JAHISI010000083.1 GCA_018818345.1 Patescibacteria group bacterium
ACCTCATCACTTCCTATTCAGTCGTTTTACCATAGACAACCAAAAACCATTTGAAAATATTTTCACTTTTTAATATGCAAAGCGCAAAAAAGTGGTACACAATACAACCTTAGAGACAATGAATTAACTCTGAATCTAGGTCTGGCCTAGGTCAGACCTAATATGTATAATCAATGGAGTTAAACTTTTCGAATTTGAAATATGTTTCTAGCACATGCCCCAATTTCGTTTCTAGGAAATGAATTAATCCAAAAGAAAGCGATTGCTAAATTAAAACAAAATGAAAAAGTTTTGGTTGGAATTGCTGCGCTTTTGTTTGGGATAATGCCAGATATTGATATTCTCATACTCATTGGTTCTGGATTACCATCGTTCATTCACCATACGTTGATATCCCATACCCCAATATTTTACATTGGTGTTTGGTTACTTTTGAAATTAATATATTGGGTTGTAAGGCGATGGTTTAGTAAACCTGTTGAGAAATTTCTTAATCCCGAATTTGTAAATGTTTTAATTAATACTTTCCTAATTGCTACTCTGCTCCACCTTGCCATGGATATCTTTGCTGAAGATATTATGTTGCTGTATCCGTTCACCACTCAAAACTTCACCATATTTAAATATGCATTTGAACCAAATCTGTTTGGTGGATATTTCATGGGCCTAACCTTTGCAATTGAGATATTGATGGTGGGAATATTCTTGATATATCTCTTTAACAAGATTATTAAGAGGTCTAGATTCCACACCATAATGAATATTTGCTACATTATTCCTGGAATGCTGCTCTTAGTATTAGGAACATATGCACATTTCAATACATACAACAGAAGTATATTGAGGGATATTAATGGGAAAGTGAATGTAGATATTGATATGGATGGAGTATATGATGCGCATGATATGGATATAGATAATGATGGGAAGGATAATATATTGGATATTGATTTAAAGAATTTAGTACCTCAAGTTAAGACGATTTTAGAGAGTGGTAAGTGGACTGCCGATTCCACAATGACAAATTTAGATGGGAAGGTTAGGTATAGCTACGGTGGAATGACTTCATTTAGATTAATCTCACAGGCATATTTTAATATTCACTCCCCCATATCCCCTGTGCTAAAAGATATGTTAATGAAGGACGGAAGTATTGAGGGCTATTCTTCGGAATATGATGCCCAAAACGCGTTTTACAAATATTTTAACTACAGAAAGATTTTAAAGACACTTAATCCAGATACTGTATTGGCTCAAGGTGCTATGTTCTTTGTCTTGGATGACAAGGATGCTGTATTGAATATGGGAATAGTGTTAGAGAATAGTAATGTGGGAACAGTATTGCCATATGATACCAATCTTAAAACTCATACATTGCAGGAAGTTACAAACTACTACGGTGGAGATGTAAAGCTAATGACTACAGAATAATATCAGAAAGAATACCGTTAATTGCATCGTCAATTGTTTCTTCTAGCGTCAAAAGTTCTTCTTTCTTAAATTTCATCAATACATAGTCTAAACCAGGAATATTTTTGTTGGTTCTATTCTCTACTCCTATTCTCACTCTCTTAAAATCTTTCAAGCCTAGATGTTCTTCTACATTCAAAACTCCATTATGTCCAATTGGAGATTTCCCTTTTTGAATTTTAAATTCTCCTAGTTGTATATCTAAATCATCGTGGGCAAGAATCAAGTCATTGGAGGGTTCTATATCAAACTTTTTAATAATTTTTTCCACAGCTTCTCCAGAAAGATTCATAAATGTGGAAGGTTTCTGTAGTATGGCTACTATTTTCGATCCATTCTTTATGAATGCGATATCCGATTTAAAGGTATCTTCTGTCCTCCATTCTGTTGGGAACAATGTATTTTGATACAGGAATTTCTCACGAAGTGCGTCTACGAAGAAGAATCCTGCATTATGTCGAGTATTCTCATACTCTTTTCCGGGGTTACCTAAACCTACTATTAATTTCATAGTACATTCTCTAATATCTGCTCCTGTTTTACAAACATTTTCTCTGTGTTCTTAGTTTCCTCTGTTAACTCTACTTCATGATCATATCCTACGAGATGCAATATTCCATGAATTATTAATCTTAAAATCTCTTCTTTGAATGCTATTTCTGGGCGTGTAGATTTAATGTATTCAGGGCAAATGTAGATTTCGCCCAAAAGGTCTGTCGCATCAATGTTAAAAGATAACACATCTGTAACATCGTTAATGTTTCTGTATTGAGTATTGAGTTCTCTGACGAAGGTTGGATCGACAAATATAATGTTAACATTCTGGATATTGTGATCTAAAAACTGTGCTTCTATCTTTGGTAAATATTCTTCTATGGATATATCTAAAATTTCCTTGTTGAAAATTTGTAGATTCATATTATTTCAGTAATTCTGA
>JAHISI010000084.1 GCA_018818345.1 Patescibacteria group bacterium
GCTCCGACGCCTCTTGTTTTAATACGTCCCCAAAGGAGGAAGTTAAAAACCATACAGGAGAACCCAATATCTTATCCGACAAAGCATAATAGCCGGCGGATACTGCCCCAAAGACTTTGTTTAAAAACAGGTTTGGCGAAAGAAAGGTAAAATTCTTTAAAAGATCTGCAAATAGAGAGTACTTCGGAAACTTAGAGTATACAGACATAAGTTTAAATATTGATTCCTCATATTTTTCTTTAGCAAACACGATGATATCTTTACGTGACATAATTAGGAACAAAAGAGTTCCTGCTAAGTAACTGGCTAAGTACGAGTACATTAAGCCCCCCTCTGTATATCCCCAAAATCCTGTAATCAATCTTGTGACAATCAAAAAGCCTGCCTGGATTATAATATTGATTGCTATTTCTTTATATCGTTTTTCTCTTAAGAAGTAATAGAAGAAGGCTTCATATACTCCAATGAACAAAACACTTAACACTAAGGTTAAAATATAGTGATTCAAAGTAGAAATATTTAGCGCACTAAACAATGACGTTCCACCAAATAATAGGATTATGGCAAATACGATTGTACTAATAGATGTTAACAAGATACTTATCCAAACCAATCTTTGAGCTTTGCTTTGTTCTTTAGGAAGCATGATGGCCAAGCAATATCTTCCATTCGATAACATAGCAATTATTGAAACAATGGTTACATAAGCTCCAAAGTAGCCAAATTCTGCAGGAGAATAGATTCGAGTAAAAAGTGGAGTTAGAAGAATAGGAACTGCCTGAGCAATAAGTCTTCCACCCAACATAAAAGATGTATTTTTCTTCTCATATATTTTACTTTTAAATTTGCTAAGAATCCCTTTTATTTCCATATATATAAATCTAATTTTGTAGTTCCATAATAGTATCTATTAGGTATTATTATATACCTACACAAAGGAACATCCTTAGAATGTCCTTCCATTGTAAAAAACGCATCCTCATTCCTATTACAATGAACAAAGTAATTATTATCAAACTCTATTGTTTCCAATTTAATCATCCCCTCGATATCATATCCTAAATTTTCAACTAGCACATAGACATTCTTGTATTTACTCCTTAACTCCTGAACCCCAGGATTTTCTAGATTTCTAGAAAATTTAATCTGCATAATAGGGATATCGAAATAGTATTTAATTGGAAATACAACCTGATTGTATGCCTTAAAGCCCTCTCGAACAACTACAAGAATATCATCTTCTCCTACCTGTGTCTTCACTTCCTGAAGCTCTTGCCTATTCAATCCTTCATAATTTCTTAACTGCAATATTGAAAAATATCCAGAATAAAGCACACTTAACAAAACAATCCCCCCTACTAAAACCTTCATCCCTTTTGTTTTAAATATATCTACTAAATACCAAGATACAAAAACAATACAAAGGGGTATTAACTCACTCAATTGATATCTAGTAAAGTAATAGTAATATGGGACACCAGTTAAAACACCCCAACAGAAAATTACAAATATCGAAAGCAAAAGTATTAACAATGTAATTCCAATTTCATTCCCTAATTGCTTTCTAAAATGAAATACACCAAAAGGTAGTAATACAAACAAGAAAGGAGAGATCAAAAGGAAGGTTGCTAAGAAGTTAAGCTGTTTAAAGTTCGAGATACTCAAATCTGAAAAGAGTGTATTTGAGTTAATCACAAATGTATTGTAAGCGTAAGAAATTAATTCATAACCAATCAAACCAACTAGCACACCTATTACCAAGATGTAGATATATTTTGAATTTTTAATCCAGAACATTTTAATTGCTGACACTATCTTTTCTTTTCTAAATAGCCACAAAACCATGAGATACAAACCCATGAGAGCCATTAAAAACCATTCAACTTGTATCCCAAAGAAACTTTTGTCCATTATGAGATGGTACAAGTCTGGAAGGAAGAGAAGATAGAAGAGATATGATATGACCAAGGATCCAATCCAAAGACCACAGTAAATTAACAACTTCTTCCTAAGCTTGTTATCTTTATTAAATAGCATCAAAGCTAATGGGATCAACAATATAATCGGAAGATAGAGTAAAGCACTCATTCGGGTATAAAACAAAACAGTGATTGTTAATAATGAGATTGCGAGATTCCACTTATTCTCCACACCATCTTTGTATTCTTTAAAGAACTTCAAAAGATAGTAAAAGGACAGGAAAAACATTGTCATCGAAATAACTTCAGTCAGTGGAACTCTTGAGAAGTATACATGGGCCGGATTTATAGCAATTAGAAAAGAAGCCAACAACGCAACTTTTTTATTTTTGTTAGACACTTCATATGCAAATAGATATGTAGCTGTTATGGATAATAAACTAAATAGTGTCAAAGCATATACTCGATTATCTGAGCCCAACAATGTTCCCCCTATTGCCAACCAAGAAGGTAAGACAGGATAGAATGGAATAACATACTTAGAAGTAGAATCATCTATAAGGTTGATACCTAAAAAAGTAGTTGCTTTGTCGTAGGTGATTTTCAAATCCTCCGTTAAAGATTGTCTAAACTCATCGATAATGTACAGGCCATGATTCACCTCATATTGCTGCGACATCGATACATAAGTTCCTTGATCTTGTCCACCTGTTAGATACAAATTAGGAGATAATCGTAAGGCAAGGCCAATAACCAAAATAACTAAGAATATCCAATGAAAGCGTGTATCTTTGAATCGTATCTTAATTTTGAAAATAACAAGTCCAACTATTAACAAAACTAATACACCAAGCACTGAGATTAAAGGATAGAAAAGATTTGTGGCTAACAAAATCACATTAACAAGGCTCACAGTACATATATAGATTATCAACACCTCAAAGATATTAACTTCTCTTTTCATATGTTGAGTCTAAAAGTTTAATTCCCTTACTCCAATCATACTTCTCTTCTACTTTCTTCCTTCCTTCCATTCCCATATGTTTTGCAACTTCTTCATCATTTAACAAATTCTCAATCGTATTCGCTATTACTCTAATATCATCAAACTTTAGTAAATATCCATCAACATCATTAGAAATAATCTCGGATAATGCTTCATTGTTACAAGCCAATACAGGCTTCCCATATGCCCAAGCCTCTAAATATACAATACCAAAAGAATCAGTCTTCGAAATCATAGAAAAGATATTACAAGCATCAAACAAATCAAACTTCTCCTCATCCGAGATATTATCAATATTTAATATATTCTCTCTATACTTCCCCTCTATACCATCTAAATATTTACTAAAATCCTCACTGTATTGTCCTCCAAATACGAGATGGCATTTAATTCCACTATCCCATACCAACTTCATACTCTCTACCAAATTCATACTTCCTTTTTCATAATTCTTAGATCCCATCTGGAACACAATTGGATCATTTAAATTATATTTTTCTCTAAACCTCTTTCCATCTCCTCCATTTATCTTTTCCAAATATATTCCTTGTCCTAAAACAACAAATTTCTCTTCCTTCAACATAACTCCATTGTCCTGACAAAACTTCATGATCGCAATTTGCTCAGCTTTTGTGTTAACTAAGATCTTGCAAGCATATTCAAAAAATGGAACAGCTGTTTTTTTAAAATATTTCCTTCTTAATGAATCATGCTTGTGTTCTCCCGTATGGAAAGCTGGTGCTATTATATATGGAATATTGTATTTCTTAGATATGAGATATCCGACATAGAAAAGAAAATAGTATGGTGTTGAAGATACAGTAACATATGCATATTCGGAGAAATCTGTTTCATCGATCGCTTTCAGCATACCGTATGCAGTAGGACATGATGCGAGATTGGCAATTTTGAAATTAGGAAATCTATCAAACAACACCCTCACAACCTTATTAATATACTTATTCCTAAATATACCCTCTCCCACAGCAAACCTTCTTACATGTACCCCCTCAATATCTTCCTTCTCCTGTTCTACTATCTCATCATTTAGATCCCAAAGCGCATCAGGTGTATATGCATTGGTAGTCCAAACATCTACATCGTATCCCAGATTCTTTGATTGATATTCTGAAAGGACCTTTATGAAAAGCTCAGCACCACCCTTTGCAGGATGATATCTTTGTATAATATTGAGTACTTTTGTTTGCTTCATTCTAAAGGTTATTAATTCTGAATGTCATTATACCGTTTTCTATAATTGTATGTACAAACATGGTACTATATATACAGTAAATTATCATCATAAAAATATGTTTTTTTCAAAAAGGCTCTTTGGTGTCTTAGCTGTTCCTTTGTTGGCTGTACTATTCAGTATAGTTGCTGCAAAGCCAGCTAATGCTGCAGAATTTCATTTCAAAGACTATACCCTAGCACAAGATGAAACAGTAGCAGATGATCTCTACATTACAAATAGTTACACAGAAATTAACGGTTTAGTTCAAGGGGATGTAATGATAGCTGCAACAGATGTAAAGATAACAGGTACCGTAACGGGCGATATATATATCGTTGGAACAAATATCACATTCACTGGAAATACATATGGAAATCTCTACACCGCAGGCAATGATATTTCAATCCAAGGTATCGTAAAAGGAAATGCATATACCATTGGATCAGTTGTGAATTTTAGTGGTGATGTTGAAAACGACTACACCGATATCGCCATGAGGACAAACAATACTGGTTCCGTTGGAGATGATGCAAGAATCATAACTAGTGATGGAACAGTTGATTCATTAATCAAGGGAGATTTGGTACTCATTGGAAGCAAATATAGTTTGCAAGACAGTAAGGTTACAGGGAATATATATGACAATGCGAGAATAAACAGTATCGCTCAAGAGCAAGGTGTGGATTTAACACATGAGAGTAATACAACATACACAATGCCAACAGTAACCTGGTCAAGTAAGCTTTTTGGTGCTCTCTTCGCATTCTGTAGTATGAGTTTAGTTGGATATTTCATGATAGCGGCAGCTCCTGTTAAAACAGGAAAAATCATGTCTAAAGTAACTGGAAGTCCTAAAGATTTTGTATTTAGTCTAATGATTGGATTTGGGATTCTAGTAGTTGCACCTTTTGCGCTGTTAGTTCTTAGTATCTCACTAGTTGGAATTCCTTTTGCTTTCTTCATAATGGGATTGCTCCTATTCTTAACCCTGTTTGGGAAACTGTGGGTCGAGACCGCATTTGGTCAAGAGATATTACTTTTACTCAAATCTGAAGGATACAGGCCATTCAAATCATTAGCGATTGGTCGAGGTATCTCCGTCCTTATCGGCCTAGTACCATTTGTAAGCTTCTTCTACTCAATTGTCTTAATGTCTACAGCAGTTGGAGCATTTGTACGAATGAAGTTAGAGTATTGGAACAAAGGAAAGAAGAAGTAACTAACCAAAAGGACAGACCTAGGTCAGACCTTCCGTACAATCAAATGCCTTTTTTATGAATAGCCATCGGTATTTAAGATCGGTTTCCGACAAGGTTAACCCTGCTTCAGCTGGATTCCTCTTTATATATACTAATACCGAAGAAAGATCTTTCTTATCAGTAATTCTTCTTGCCTGAAATGGGCCTTGCCACAAATGACCTACTCTTTGGTACTTCCTATTAAATAACATGACATATGATGTCATAAACGCTCTCATACATTTTGAAACACTTTCTAAGTCATCTTTCATCTTCAGAACCAAATGGAAATGATTAGGCATAAAACAATAAGCTACTACAATGAGATTATTTGTCTTAGCATATTTATACATCAAACCCTTGAATAATTTGTAATCTTTCTCTGATAAGAAAATCAATGCCTTGTTATTCCCACGATTATAGATATGGTAAAAACTATAACTTCGATACAATTTGATAAGCTTGTCTTTCTTCATAACCCAATGATAGCACCGAGTTATTAAGTCCTGGTGAACCAAGGACTGACCTAGGTCAGTCCTCTGGGTTAGTTTACTTAGCTAACATCTCGTCTATAACAGCTTTGAATGAATCATATGGATATGCTCCTTCAATGAGCTTACCCGTTACATTCCCTTCGCTGTCCAATACCCCTACTACAAATCCTGGCGTACCTGCAACACCTGCTGCTTGTCCTGCTGCAAAGTCTGCATCTACTCTATCTTTAAAGGTCTGATCCTTAACACAAGCATTATACTTAGTCATATCAACGCCCAACTTTTTAGCAGCTGCATCAACGGCTGTCATATCCGCTGCTAAATATGCTGCGCTATGGAATTCTCTTAACTTCTCACCACCAAGTTGATCAAGCACACACTCTCCCGCATATGCAGAGGTATATGTAATATCACCATGGAAATCCAAAGGATAGTTTCTAAATACAAAGATAGCCTGATTAGTATCGACATAGTTTGTTACGATATCACTCAAAGTATTCTCTTCAAAAGTCTGACAGTAAGGACACTGATAGTCACTGTACATTACAATAGCGACTTTTGCCTGACTTCGGTCACCCAATACCGCACCTTCAGCTATTGTAGTTGTAGCACTAGCATAGGTATCTGTACCAGTTGTGTCTGTGTTAGTCGTATCATTTGCAGTTCCTGCAACATCCTTAGTGGATGCATTCTTGTTCGCAAAAAATATTCCTAACGCTATAATTACACCCGCAATGATTATTGCTAACGGTATTGCAAATGTATCGAGGTTAATGACAACCTCTTTAGTCTCACTTCTCTTTGTTTCTGCCATGTATATCTGAATCTCAAATTTAAGTAATAGATATTATACCATCTCATAGACAGAGAATGAAAAAATCAATATAATTATTGTATGGATGATACAAAGAAAAAAATACATATTTCAGATATAGTACTTTTCATTGTATTCTTACTCCTTTTGGCATTCCCTGCATATCTTGCATATCAAGTATTGGTTGAAAATAATCCACCAAGTAATGATGTACAACAAGAAGATACTTCAACTCAAATTCAAGAAACTACTCCTCCCCTGGAAGAAGAGGTTGTTGTTCCTACAGGACCTAAATATACCGAACTTGTAAGAGAAATATCTGGACAAACCGCATACGTAGCCGTACCAACAAATATAGATGAGAATAATCCACCAGCAATAATATTGTACAGCCATGGTTCTAATACCCGAGTCATATCCGACATGTATGATCCTTTCATGATTGATCTTCAGGGATATGGAAAATATTTCGGAGAACAAAATTTTGTATTTGCCGCTTCTAATGAGCATGACGAGAACTGGGGTAATGCGGCATCAATTGCAGATATGTTAAATCTACAACAGTGGATTGAATCTCGTTACACTACTAATGGTAAAGTATATTTAATTGGTTTTAGTATGGGTGGTTTACCTACAATGCATTTTGCGGCTAAATATCCAGATAATATTTTGAAAATAGCATTGCTTGCTCCAACTACTAGAACATACGAGTGGACTCAGACAGAAGTAAATAAGATTATGGATATTGATATCCAAATATGGCATGGTACTAGTGATGTGAATATTGGATATTCTAATTCAGCAAATTTTGTTAAATATATGAAGAATCTTGGGAAAGATATTCCATTAGTAACATTGGAAGGTAAAACTCACTTTGATTTGGATACTGAATATATGGATCAGATATTGGAATACTTCCAAGCTAATTAGGCAATTTTTAATATATCCTCAATCGCTTTCATTTCAGTATCTGAAAACCCATGTCTATGTCCTTCTTCGCTATTACAGTGAGTATCCTCATAGATTGGTTTAATATGCATATGGTAATGCATAATAGTTTGACCAGCTTTCTCACCATTA
>JAHISI010000085.1 GCA_018818345.1 Patescibacteria group bacterium
ATATATTATGGAAAAAAAGAAGAAAAAACTTCTAATCATAATCCTCTTGGCCTTACTCCTTACCTCAGTTATCATAGTGGGAACAATCCTACTCGTTAGAAGAGGGAACAATACCCAAGCTAATACACAAGAAGAAACAACTCAAACAATTACATTACCAGAATATGAAAGTACGGATAGTGCAACAGCATTTGCAGCAATGTTAACAGCAGCAAAAGAATGGGCCTCTGATGTTAAAGTTGTAACCTGCTATGGATCTGTATATCCATATACCAAAGACTCATTAACCTACTATATTGGTGGTACTGATGGAAAATCTCCAGCATGGGGATGTGTAATATATTCTAAAAAGCTAAAACAAGATACTACTGTGTCATGGGAGCGAGGTACAGTATCGGTAAAAGAAGCATATACTACTTGGGGTATTGCTAAGTATGAGGAAGATCCTGATGCTAGAGATTTCTTTACACTTACAGATTTCTTAAATTCAAAGGATATATATGATATTTTAATATCTTCTGGTTTAGATTTTAAAAACGACTATATTACCTACAACTTAGGTATGTACAATGCATTAGATTTGTATGGTGACAAGCCCGTATGGCAGATTAATGAGTATAGTAGGAGTGTATTAGATGATCCTACAAATACATATTCTCAGGGTAAGATGGTTAAGATTTACTATCTCAATGCATCTGATGGTTCATTGTTGAAGATGGAGAATTTGTAAAAGAATAGGACCTATAATATGGATTTCTGATGTTGTTTTAGGTATAATCCTTGGTATAACAGGATTATATAAATATATGTGTATATACATATTTTCAATCTAGTTTGTTCTTTAAAGTGACACCATTCTGATAGGAGGAGGCTGAAAGTGGATGCAAAGATAGTAAAAAGGGAAGAAATCCAGTGGAAGGTTATGCAAATTATGTTGGCCCAGGAGGGAATCAAACTCACAGTACAACAGGTAAATAACTATTATACTGAGAGAGTTTCTGGAGTGGGCAAAATAGCTGGACTAGACTATTGTTTCATTCTCTCTGAAAACAAAACGGCCTTACTAACGGTTACAACCCCGAAGACAGAGAAGCAAAGAAAGGCAATAAAAAGATTTGTAGGTTTAGTTTCCAATGCTGAGAGTCAGAGATTGGTACGGCTTCCAACCCCGAATTCCGGCATAGAGATTCCAGAATTAAAGGCACTTGTCGTAGAATGGGGATACGCAGATTCTGCTTTGAGAGAGAAAGAAACTAAAAAGCTATTTCGAATGGCAAGAATAATTGAACTTTAAAGAACAACGACACTCTATGGAGTAAAACCCAAACGAGTGTCGTTTTTCTTTTACCAACATACCCCATATATATCCTATCCTTGTTATTCTAATCATTTTAGAATATACTCACTACTGTCCGTATAAAATAATATATATAGAATAAAAAAATGAGAGACTTTAATAGATCAGGTGGTAATAGTAGAGGTGGTGGTAGAAGCTTCGGTGGAGGCGGTAGAAGTTTTGGTGGAGGTGGTAGAAGCTTTGGTGGTGGAAGAGGAGGAGATAGACCAGAAATGTTTGATGCCGTATGTGATCAATGTGGTAAGGACTGTAGAGTCCCATTCAGACCATCAGGAGACAAACCTATTTACTGTAGTGAATGTTTTGAAACAAAGAGAGATGATGGTGGAAGAGATGACAGAGGTGGAAGATTTGAAAGCAGAGATAGAAAACCAAGCTTTGATAGAGGTGGATTTAGAGACAGAGAAGAGAAGCAAATGTTTACAGCAGTATGTGATGAATGTGGACAGGATTGTGAAGTTCCATTCAAACCATCAAGCAACAAGCCTATCTATTGTAGTAAATGTTTTGAAGGTAAAGAAGGAAACAAGAGTGAGAGAGGTGGAAGTAATAGAGGCGGATGCAATTGTGATTGCAAAGCTGATATTGAGGCTTTAAACAAGAAATTAGACAAGATTATTAGTATTCTTGAACCTGTAAAAGAGGTTAAAGCTGCTAAGAAAGCTATCGAAAAAGAAGTTGCTGAAGTTGTTAAAGAAGTTAAGAAAACAGCAAAAAAGGTAGTAAAGAAAGCTAAAGAAGTTAAGGATGCAGTAACAGAATAGTCCTTATTCTAAGTTAGTATCATAGCCGAGCGGAAACGCTCGGTTTTGTTTTATACCTTCATTTGTAAATATCCCAAGATATTAGTATCATGAATGCATTCCAAATATATATAACTATGGATCTAGTAGCCTTAATAACACAAATAGTTTCAACCGCCAAATACCCTGTCATATTCCTGATGTTCTTTGTCGATGGTTCTACGACCAATTTCATAGCTTCAACATTAGCAGGAAGCGGATTGCTCAATGTATGGATAATAGGGGGAGCAGCAATAGTTATAGAGTTGATAGTAGACATGTTCTACTTCCTTCTAGGAAGAAAAGTATCTGAACCAAAACTAGTAAAGAAATTCACAGTTAAAAAGAACAACGAATTCATTAAAACCATTGATGGAGCATATAAAAAACACCCAGGATTAACACTCATGGCAGTTAAGTTTGGAGGCCCATTGGCAATCCCAGGAATACTGTATATGGGAAAAGTTAAAGCTCTAAGTATTTTTCAATTTCTGAAATATGCCCTCATCGTAGCAGGAACCAGAGCTGTTTTAATCTCATTTATTGGATATATGATAGGGAAAGGAGTAGGAGAGTTTGCAAAGGTATATGACATATTTAAAGTGCTAGGGCTTGTTGTCCTCATAGCTGTTATAATATTCATAATCTACAAAACCTACCAAAAGAAAATTGAAAAATGGGTTTTAAATATATTTAAAAAGATTGAATAAATGAAAGACAATATATTACCAGTATCCATAGTCATACCAGTAAAAAATGAGCAGGAAAACATCAAGGTGATACTTGAAAGTATCAAAAGGCAAACATATCAACCATATGAGGTCATAGTATCGGATGCTGGATCTGAAGATGATACAAGAAAGATCTCTAAGGAATACGGAGCAAGGATTGTTGAGGGAGGAATACCTGCAGTGGGTAGAAACAATGGCTTCAATGCCACAGAAAAAGACATTGTCATATTCATGGATGCAGATGTTCAATTTCTAGGTGAGAATGATCTTAAGGAAATTGTGGATGAATTTGTGGATAGAAATCTAGATTGTGCTACTTCACAATTTGAATACACAGGGGAAAGATCATTTAACAAAGATCTTGCGACCAAATTCATTAATGTAGCTAAGAATCTCAGTGCCATGAACCCAATTAAAGGGCTTAAATGGGACTATGCTGGTTTTGTCATCGTAACGAGAGACGCTTTCGCAAGTGTAGGGGGATTTGTTGCAGAGTTCAAATATATGGAAGATACGTTGCTAATACAGAAGATCGTATCTAAAGGTTTTAGATACAAAATAATTAAGAAGAAAGTAGGCTTAGTTGTGACAGGACGAAATGAAAGAGATGGCTCATTCTTGGCGGGAATAAAAGCAGTTCTCGCAGGAGTATTCGGGATAATATCCATATCCTTAGTCAGATTCCCATTAACTAGAAATTTGGGATACAAAGTAAACAATATGAGTAGTAAATTGTATGGAACCCTTGGTGGGGTAGTAAAGTACGAAAACCCATACAAACCAAAGGATAAGGATGGTGGATTCCCAAAGGGTATATCCCCATTCCTAAGAAGGTTGTATGAATTTGTACCTGGGCTTGTGATGTGGTTGTTCCTTCTTTCACCTTTCATATTTGCTCTCCTAAGATGGGATCAAGCATTTGCAATATATATAGCTTTCTTGGTGGCATATTGGTCTCTGAGAACAATAAAATATATGGTAGGTATCATAGTTGGATTGAAACGAAAAAATGCAGAAATGGCTACTGATTGGGTAAGTAAAATAGACATAGAAATAGGTGAAGAGTCCAAACGAGTAAGATTTATGTATCTCTGTCCTGTGTATGCCGAATCGTTAGATATCCTAGAACCAACATTTGAGGCATGGTCCAAGAGTGATATTGGAGCGGATAGGATAGATGTAGTTGTTGCGATGGAAGAAAAGAAGAAGGATCTCCAAATAGCCAATTTTGAACATCTAAAACAGAAATATGGAAAGATGTTTGGAAGCATGAGATATTACATTCACCCCGCAGGTATAGCAGGAGAAGTAGCTGGAGTTAAGGGAGCAAACATTAATTGGGCTGCTAGACATTATGTAGAAGAACTCGAGAAAGAGGGGAAGGATATTGCCAATTACATGGTTATAACGTGTGACTCAGATCTAAGGCCTCATCCAAAATATCTTTCAGCAGTATTGTACAAATATTTGACCGCAGAAGATCGAGACAACACTTTCTATGCATCTGCGGTACATACATTTAACAATAATATTTGGAGAGTTCCGCCTCTCATCAGAGCTCAATCAAATATGTTAACCTTGGTACTTTTACAAAGCTGGGTAGTGGATAAGTTCAAACGAATACCATTTTTAGGAGAGAGAATATATGTTAGAGATACATTCTCATCATATATTGTAAATTTGAAAACACTTAAGGAAATTGAGTTCTGGGATCCAGAAATTGCTAATGATGATACTGCTTTTTACTGGAACGCCATGGTTAGAAGTAAAGGTACATTTAAAAGTCAGGAAGTATATATTCCTACCTACAACGATGCAGTGGAGAATGAATCCTTTGTCAAAACTCATGTGTCATATTACAAACAACAGCACAGATGGGGATGGGGCTCAGTTAATGTTGCCATAACCATGGCATCTCTTTTCTCAAAGAGTGAGAAATTCCCAGTATATAGAAGAGCCTTTATGTTAAAAAACATATTCGAATATCAGGTATGGTATATGACAGTTGTTTTCATACTTTCATTTGGGTTGCTCATAATGGGATGGCTAAGTCCAAGTTATCAATTTACGGTATTAGCATACAATCTTCAAAGAGCTTTAAGCTACATATTCGCGGTTATCACCTTAACAAATATCCCAATTGTCATATTCAGGAGACGACTTTCTCCTGTCCCTAAGAATTGGAAATGGTGGAGACATCTTTTAGACTTCGCTGAAACATTCTTAGTTACTGTAAATATGCTTACCTTTGGATTTATACCATATGTTCAAGCTCAAACCGAGATGATGTTTGGATTGGCAAAATTCAAACGTAATTTCTATGTTACTGAGAAGGTGAAGATGGAGAAGCTCAAAAAATAATTCAGGGAAATTTCATTTTAGTACTGTAATGTTTAAATACTAAATTATTAGTTTTAAACATATGTTCCTCAAAATACTTAAAATGATCCTTTACTTCTTCGTTATCTTCGCCAAACCAGTATATGCGGATAAC
This sequence comes from Patescibacteria group bacterium, assembly GCA_018818345.1. Classification (GTDB taxonomy): domain Bacteria; phylum Patescibacteriota; class Dojkabacteria; order SC72; family SC72; genus UBA12078. Next base: position 5,365 of record JAHISI010000085.1, read on the forward strand.
TTTGATAGTACGGGAGATACATCTAGCAACCAATACTTTCAAACAATTGCATTTACTGTAAGTGACTATCCCCATATCTCCAACATTTTGTATGAGCAAAGTAATTTCCTTGCTGAAAGTACACAATCGGTATTAAATTCTCCATTGGAATCTTTTACAGACTTTGACAATACTAGACGTATTCCAATGGTAGCAGATCATATAGATGCACCTCCGGGCACACAGGTAGACATTGTCTACCTGTACAAGAATAGTACAGGGCATAGTGTAAATATTTCCAAGATTGATTGGGTTTTGAGTAGGAATGTTCAAGAGAATGGTAACTTGACGAAGGTTCTTGATATCGATGGATATACACAAGGAAATCTCGCTTACAAATATTCTTCACAGAACCTAATGAAATCTGGAATATACAGGGAATATCCAGGTATTGGTGATATCGGGAACGGAGTAGTTGGTGCATATCTCTTGGATAGTGTGGAGGTTAAGAATCCATTAAATATTGATGATACCAAGGTAATATTAAGTAGTGAAGGTGGGGTAGATTTTGAAATATATATACAAAACAATAGCAACGAATATCTGAATAACTTGAAATTTACATATGGCCCTCATGAAGAGATATTCAATCTACCTGCACAAGAAGAACATGTGATTAAGTTTTCAACACTGGATATCCAGGAGGAGTTGGGTACGTTAGTATATATAATCCAAATGTTAAGCAGGTTTGCGCGGTATATGGTTCTCCTTACTATACATATACCCAGACAGACTCTATACCAGTACTTGCATACAGAGGAGAAAATGTTGTTCCCGGAGCCTCTGTACAACCACAAGTTGAGAGCTTCTGCATTAAACGAATACCATATACCATGATTTCAGATTCAATGGTTTTAAGCGAAATTGAACAAACAGAAGCAAAGAACATTGAGAGCAATATTGAGGAAGAAGAAAACGGGGATGTGCTTGGAATATCTGTTACAGGAAATATATTGCCTAAGACAGGGGAAGTAGATTGGCTTTTCTTGGGCTTACTTGTTGTGGATATGCTTCTTTGGTATTCTGTGTATATATTAAGGAGGAACTATGAAGGTAAAAATACAAATTCCAGAGTATGTACAAAAAGTAAGTAGAATGCTCAGTAAAGAGGGCTTTGAATGCTACCTTGTAGGTGGAGCTGTTCGAGATATTGTCATGAATGGTACTCCAAAAGACTACGATCTTGCCACAGACGCACTTCCAGATGAAATGCTAAATATATTTCCTAAATCTGTTTCCGTTGGTGCTAAGTTTGGTACTGTAATGGCACTTGTTCAGGATAATCTTGGAGAAACACATGAGGTTGAAGTTACTACCTTTAGGAGTGAATCCGACTATGTTGATGGGCGATGGCCAACCAATGTTGAATTTGTGAAAGAGATAGACAAGGATCTGGGAAGGAGAGATTTCACTTTCAATGCAATGGCAATTGATTTGACCAATATGGAATGGGATGGAGGAGATGATCTTAAAGAGGTAGAAATACATGATCCATTTGGAGGTATAAAGGATATTGAATTAAAAAAGGTAAGAGCTGTTGGTACACCAATTGAAAGATTCAAGGAAGATGGATTAAGAGCTTTTAAGGCTTGTAGAATAGCCTCACAGTTGGGATTTGCAATAGATGAGGAAACATTTAAGGCGATGACAGAATGTATTCCTGTGGCTGCTCAAGTCTCCATGGAACGTATCCGAGATGAGTTCATGAAGACCATTCTTAGGTCTCCTAAACCTTCCATAGGCATTGATTTGATGCGACAGGCAGGATTACTTCAACTCTTTTTACCTGAGCTACTAGAGGGTGTAGAAGTCGAGCAGAAAATGTTCCATAGCGATGACGTATATTGGCATAGCCTCAGAACATGCGATTCTGCTCACGACAGTGTAAAGCTTGCAGCTTTACTTCATGATATTGCTAAACCAAGAACAGATATGGGGAACGGTCATTTCTATGGCCACGATGCAATGGGAGCACAAATGGTAGAAGAGATATTAAGAAGAATGAAATTCCCACAAGCAGAAGTAAGGAGGGTGGTATTGCTCATAAAGAATCATATGTTCTACTACCCACACATGGAAGATGGAATGACAGAAGAAGAAAAACAAAACATTGAACTACACGAATGGACAGATTCTGCAGTTAGGAGATTCATACAAAGAGTTGGTATTGAGAATATCGATGATTTGTTTAAATTACGATTAGCAGATGCCCAATCTAATCCAATGACAGCATTCAAACCAGAAGAAATAACCTTGTTACAAAAAAGAATATCAGCAGTATTGCAGGAAGATATGGCCCTAAAGGTTACCGATTTGAAAATTAGTGGGGAAGATCTTGTTGGTATTGGTATCGAAAGGGGACCACAGTTGGGAAAAATATTGAAAGAACTGCTTGATATGGTGCTAGAAGACCCTATGCTAAATACTAAGGAAAAATTGTTAGAAAATGCTAAGAAATTAGCAAACATTTAAATTAATTTTTCTAAATATATATGAGAAGGATAGAGAAGAAGACCATACCAGAGCTTTTTGAGAAGGTGTTAAATGGGGAAAAGAATTTCGATTTAAGAATAGCGGAATTTGGATGCGAGGTAGGGGATACATTAGTACTTAGAGAGTGGGATCCAGAAATGAACGAATATACGGGAAGACAGTTGGAAAAAACAATTACCTTCGTTATGAAAACCAAAGATCTAAAATTTTGGAGTCAAGCAGATATTGATGAATTAGGCTTCATGGTAATGTCTTTCAAGTAAAATTGGAAATTTTG
>JAHISI010000086.1 GCA_018818345.1 Patescibacteria group bacterium
AACTCAAACTCTCCAATATGCTATCTACTTGTAATAACTCATCTCCCGTTATTGTTGTATTAAAACCATAGAAATATGCCTGATATGGATAACTATCCGCATCGGTATATGATAATCCTTCAAAAGTAACAACAACATTAAAACAAGGAGCCTCAAAGAAATTATTCCCCTCTTCATCATCCAAATAAATCTTCGTAGCAATTCTTCTAACAGTCCTACCTAAGACCTCATACTCAGCATATGGCATATTACTAAAATCATTAATATTCATAGTATCACCCATCTCATCAGCAGAAGCCTGAGCCTCAGCTCTGTATGCAGGATTGTCATCAGCAAAAGCATAGTACTCACTACAACCAGCAAAACCAATACCATTAACACCAGCAAGATAGAACATTTGAACACCATCAGGATTAAATAGCTTTAAACCAGTTAAGCCAACATAGTCAGGACCATCTGAAAGATATTCTGTACCTTGACCATCATAGTATTCTTGCATAGTCCAACCCTCAGGTAGGGAAGCAGTAAAAGTATCGCCAGCAAATGCGGTAGTTGTAGCAGTCTCTTCCTCGCCATCTGCTTGTGCAGCATCACCATTATCATTATTAGCATCCTCCTCGGTATTTGCAGAGGAATTTGTCTTACTTAAGAAAGGAATCTGTATATATTCCTTCTCGTAAGCAATATATACAAGAAGACCAACAACGATTAAGGAAAGGAATATTACTAATACAACCAAACCTACCTTCTTTTTAGGTCTTGGCGTTGCTTCCTGAATTGTTTGTGGTGCTGATTGCGGTACAGGTGGAGGAGTGGTTTCCATAACTGCATTTGGGACGTTATCCATAATATATATAAATGAAAAAATTAATTATTTGTACATGCCATCTCGGTACAGACAACCTGTCCGTCGCTGCATGCACATGAGTTACAACCATCAGAGGATTTGAACTGATCTCCATTGGCATATGACCAACCAGAATAGTCACATCGTGCTTTTTGTTGAGAAATGGTATTGAAATATACTACGTAGCTAATTAGGCCAATGATGATAGTACCAAGGGTTATGCATAATCCAATTAGAAAATCATGTCGTTTGTTTTCTTCCATATCTCCAGTATATATTATTTCCCTACAAAACGAGAATACATTTCGAAGTACAATCCTTTAAGTGCTAAAAGCTCTTTGTTTGTACCTTTTTCGAGGATTGTATTATCCTTAATCAAGATGATCTGATCAGCATTAAATATTGTACTCAGTCTATGGGCAATGATGAATGTCGTTTTTCCTTCGCATGCTTTTTCAATTGCATTTTGTAACATCTTCTCAGATTTGGTATCGATTCTTGCAGTGGCTTCATCTAAGATTAGAATCTTGGGTTCTCTAAGGAGAATTCTAGCAAGAGCTATAATCTGCCTTTGTCCTGCACTAATCTCACTACTCTCATAACTAATCTTAGTTTCTAATCCCTCTGGAAGAGATCTTATGAACGATTCAACACCTAAATCTTTAAATACTTGTAAAGCTTGCTCTTCCGTAATCTTAGGGTTGTTGTATTTAAGATTATTTAAAATGGTATCTTCAAACAAGAAAGTATCTTGTATGAGGTAGCCAATATTCTTTCTCAATACTTCTAAATCCCATTCCTTAATGTCTCTTCCATCAAGATATATATTGCCGTTATCAGTATCATACAAACGAGCTATGAGGTTAACAAAGGTTGTTTTACCTGCGCCGGTAGGGCCAACAATTGCAATGGTTTGTCCTGCTTTAACCTCAAAGTTAACGTCGGAAAGGACTTTCTCATTTTCAACATATGCGAAGTCTACATCAGTAAATTCGATATTTCCTTTTACGGATGTTGGTTTGTAGGGTAGGGCTATTGTAGATATATCACTTTCTAATTCGAATACATCTCTCAACCTTTCTGAAGAAGCTAATCCTGTCTTTATGGTTCTCCATATCTCTGCAATACTTGTAACTTTTTGTAGTAGGTCTTGCATGTAGGAAAGAATCAAGATTACAGTACCGATTGTAATGATTTGTTTTTGATACAAACCTAATGAGGTAGTTAAAAGTGCGTAGACAGCAATAACACCGATGAAGGTAAGACCAGCCTTTGAGAAGGCTGAGATGAGGGAGACCTTTTTCATAGTTGTATAGTAGGAGGCAGTCTTTTTCTCAAAACCTTTTGTCCAACTCTTTTGTTGATTAGTGGACTGAATAGCTACAAAACCATCTAAAGATTCTTGGACATTCGCACTCATATCGCCTTCTTTACGTAATGATTCGGAGATTGGTTTTTCAATTATTCTTCCTTGGATGATTATGTACAGGATCATTAAGAAGGCTCCTCCGAGGGCTATGAAGCCGATGAGCTTACTTTGAAGGAATATTGAACCAAGTATGATGATAACAGAGAAAACAATGTCTAAGAGTCGGATAATTCCTTCTGAAAAGAAGCTGTTTAAGGTATCTACGTTACCTGTTAGTCTTTGTATGATATCTCCAGATTGGTTGTCTGAGAAGAATTTACTTGGAAGAGTCTGGATTTTGTTGAAAAGGTCCTTACGAATATTGAAAAGGATATGTTGACCTAATTTCCCAGTGAAGAAGAGTCGAACATAACTTAATACAAGATATATTGCAGCGAGGCCAACAAATATTAATGTGGTTTGCATTAGTCCATTCAAATCCTTGTTTGTAATATCTATATCAATTGCTCTCTTTAGTAACTGTGGAAGAATGGAATTTCCAAGGATGGTAGCAATTAAGAGTGTGATCGATATCAATATGAATGGAAAGAGATAGGGTTTGACATATTTAAATATGAGCCTAAGCCCTTTGTTGTAATCGATATCCCCATCTAATTGTAGATTGTATGTTTGATTTCTACTCATCGTAATTACTTTGTGTTAATTCAATTTCTCTGTACAGAGAAGAGGTCTTTAAAAGCTCGTCGTGGGTACCAGATTCTGAAATTTTTCCTTCATCAAATATGTAGATCTTGTTACAATCTTTGAGGGAAGAGATCTTTTGACTTACGAGAATCATTGAGATATTTGGATAGTTCTTTTTAATATTCTCAAACACTCTTCCTTCTGTATTTGCATCCAATCGACTGGTTATATCATCCAATATGAGTAGGGAGGGATGATCAACTAAAGCTCGGGCAATCATAATTCGCTGTTTTTGTCCTCCAGAAAGATTGTTCCCTTTCTCCCCAGCAATTGTTTTGTATCCTTTTTCTAATTTCTTTGCGAATTCATCTAAATCTGCAATCTTTGCAGCTTTAAGGACATCTTTTTCTTCAATATCTCTTCCAAATCGGATATTTTCATAGATCGTTTCGTTAATGAGGAAGTTTTCTTGGAAACAGAAACCAATTTCTTTTCTAAGGTCATATGATTTGTATTCTTTAATATCTTTTCCATTGATGAATATTTCTCCATCGGTTGGTTCTACTGCTCTAAGGAAGTGCTTGAGGAAAAGTGTTTTTCCAGACCCTGTTAACCCCATTATTCCTATCTTATGCTCTTTTTCTAAATCAAAATTAATGTTCTCTAAAATATTCACCCCGTCATCTTCAAAAGTAAGCTTTTTAATATGTATGTCATTGATTCTTTCCAACGGTTCTTTTCCATCTTTAAACTCTATATCTCGATCTAATACCTCACTTATTCTTTGTAATGAGGCCATTGATTGTGCCAACATGGTCGCCATGAAGCTTAGGGAAACTAATGGTAAGACAAATATTAGTACATAGAGGTTGAAGGCGGAAATATCTCCAATCTGTAATCTGCCTGCGATGGCTTCTTGTCCTCCGATCTGTATGATGAGTAGCGAACATATGTAGAAGAGCGCACTGATTGCGGGTATGACAAGGGCAAATATTTTGGTTACATCGATACCTAAATTCCTTGAAAGCATATTTTGCTTTTTAAATTTCTTTATTTCAGTCTTTTCTGAAACAAAGACTCTTACGAGCATTGATGCTTTTATGTTCTCATTTATAACCTTATTTAAGGTGTCTCTTACCTTCTGTATTTCTTTAAATATTTTGAACCTGTTCTTTAGTACTAGCACAAGAATAGCGACAAAGGTTGGTACGGCGATGACTACATATGTTGCAAGCTTGGCATTGAGAGAGAACATCATGATGATGCTTCCGATGAGAAGTACTGAGCCGGTGATGGCGAAGGCTATGGCTTGTATGAATGAGGATTTTACGTAATTTACATCACTGAGTATTACGGTGAGTATCTTAGAAGATTTTTCCTTAACCAAGTAGTTGTAATCTTGTTTGAGGACTTTGGATATTAATCTGTTTCGTAAATCGGTTCCTATCTTTTCGCCTAGTATAGCGAAGAGGTAGTTTTGGATTAGGGAAGCTGCGGGTGAGAATATGGCTAGTGCTCCAACAATGTAGTAGAAGAAGGTTGGGATTTGTAGAGTCTGTTGATATTCATTAATTACGCTGGAAATAATTTTTGGGATGGCAAGATTTTGTAGGTTAAGTAGGACTAAAAAGAGGAATGATCCTACAAAAAGGAGTATATACTCTTTGGTAGTTGCGTATTTTTTTAATACCTTAAAGGGGTTCTTTTTTTGCATAGGTCATTATTATACTCTGAGTAGGGTGGCTATGAAATATCCTGCTACAGAAGTCATAGCGGATACGGAGGTTCCCCATATTATGTCGATTATTGTTACTGAAACAGGCCATTTTTTTAATGTGGCAAGGTTGGTTAGATCATATGTGGAGTAGGAGAGCATTCCAAAGAGGGCTCCTAACATTATGGTTTTCCAAATGTTTTGTGATTCGTATCCTGGTAATACTGCAAAGATTATTACACCCACTACGAATATGAGGTAAAAGATGAGAGCTGGGAACAGCTTTGGTTTTGGTGCCATGAGGTGTCCAATTTTTTTAGAATAGAGGTTAGTGGCTATGAATCTTAACCAAATGAAGTCTATGGCAAAGAAAACGAGGAAGGTGAGGAGGTAAAGGTATGTGTATATCATAGAAAGGAGAATCAAATTAATACTTTGATTATATCATTTCCAAACAATTGGGATTTACGAATACGGAGAGGGCGGGATTCGAACCCGCGATAGGTTTTAACGCCTATGGCTCGTTAGCAGTGAGCTCCCTTCGGCCACTCGGGCACCTCTCCATATAACGTTGTAATTATAATCTATTTAATCCATTTGTGCTACAATAAACTATGTATTACGGAATCCACGCATCCTCAGCAGGAGGAATAGAAAACACCATAAAATTGGCTCAGAAGTATGGAGTCAATGCAATCCAGATAATGCCAACCATACCAATGAGATGGGCAACCAAACTATTACCAGACCAAATGATCATGGATTTTGTTAATGAATTAGAAAAATCTGATGTTAAAAAAATCCTTCTACATGGAATATATCTCACTAACTTAGCACGAGAAGACAAACAAATGTTCCATCTAGGAAAGATGGGATTAGTTGTTTACTTAGACTTTGCAGAAAGAGTAGCAAAGGAAATTAAAAAGAGAAATATAGATGCTGAAATATTGGGAGTATGTTTTCATCCAGGAGCACAAAAAGAACTATCATACGAAGACAGCATGGAACGAATATCATATGGAATACAGTGGGTATTAGATGAGGTTCCAGGCACTCAAAAGCTTCTGATTGAAAGTACTGCCGGGACAGGAGGAACATTAGGAAGAAGCTTTACAGAATTAGGAATATTAAGAAATCAAGTGAAAGACAAAGCAAGAGTAGGGTTTGTCATAGATACAGAACATACATATGCAGCTGGATATGATTGGGCGAATAATCTAGATGGAGTAATGGAAGATTTAGACAGAGAAGTAGGAATTGAGAATATTAAGGCAATACATTTAAATGATTCTGCAGTAGAATTAGGAAGTAACAAGGATAGACATGCGAATCTTGGAGAAGGAAAGATAGGGGAAGAAGCAATTAAAAAGATCCTTCATGAACCAAAGCTAAAAGAAATTCCATTCATAATGGAGACTCCAGGGCTCAAAGATGCCGAATCTACACTTAAAGAAGTAGAAATGTTAAAGAAATTAATTAATTAAAACAACTATGACAAAAGATATAAAAACAAAGTTAACCAATTTCCTAAAACAAACACCAAGTCCTAAACTAATGTTAATTGTAACTGCAGGTTTGATTCTTGCATTACTCCTCTATATCACTATATTACTTCTATCCATGAGATAGTGGCTACAGTTTCCCTTAACGAAAATCAACAAAAAGCTGTTCAATATGTAGATGGAGATCTCTTGATCATAGCTGGAGCTGGTACGGGTAAAACCGCCGTTATAACCCAACGAATTCTGTATCTCATTAAAAAATGCAATGTAAAACCATCTGAGATATTGGCATTAACATTCACAGAAAAAGCCGCAGCAGAAATGCAGGAGCGTATAGACAAGGAGATGGAGTATGGATATGAAGAACCATGGATATCAACATTTCACTCTTTCTGTGACGGAATATTAAGAGAAGAAGGTTACAATATGGGATTGGATGGTGGCTATTCTTTAATGACCACAGCCCAGTCATATATTTTTCTTCGTAAGTTCTACCATGATCTTCCACTAGATACTCTTAAACCAAGAGGGCAGGTTACCAAAACATTGAACGATATATTGAAACATTTTTCTAGATTACAAGATGAGGATGTTTCTCCAGAAGACTACCTTAAATTTGCTAAAACATTACCTAAAAATACAGAAGAACAGAAAGCAGATTTTCAGAAGTACAAAGAGCTTTCTGAGACTTACAAAATGTATTCTGAGCTTAAGATGCAAGAGTCTAAGGTGGATTTTGGAGACCTCATTATTCTCACATTGAAACTTTTCAGAGAACGGCCGAATGTATTGGAAAAATACCGAAAGAAATTTAAATATATCCTTGTAGATGAATTCCAAGATACCAACTATACCCAGAATGTATTAGTGAATATCCTGACTTTAGGATTGGATGAGAGTAAAAAGAAAGAAACAAGTGAAAAGAGAAAAGGAACTGAAAACATTAGACCACTTCTTACAGTAGTAGGTGATGATGATCAAGCTATTTACAAATTTAGAGGTGCTGCAATATCCAATATTCTTCAATTTAAGGAGACATACCCAGAAGCTATGGAGGTTGTATTGACTGAAAACTACCGATCAAGACAAGAGATATTGGATGCTTCACATGCGTTGATTAGTAAGAACAACCCGAATAGGTTAGAGGTGACGGAGAAGATAGACAAGAGATTGATAGCTAAGGGTGTATTTGAGGATGATGAGAATGTAGTGAACCTTATCGCTTCAGGGAATGAAAGTGGGGAAGCAGAACAGGTCGCAGATGAAATTGCGAAACTTACTGGTTTTGGAGAATACGCGAAACCAGTTGAAGGATCTGAGGTCTTTGATGAAAAGGGACAAGCCTCTTTTGTCAAAGGGGATAGTGGAAAACAACCCCTTCGGTTTTCAGATATTGCTATATTAGTTAGGGCAAACTCGCATGCAGAACCATTTGTACAAGCTTTAAGAGGTATGGGGATCCCATACAAGCTTGGTGGTTCTAGAGGATTGTACTTTAGACCCGAGATTCAGAATTTAATTGCTTTTCTTAAAGTCCTTGTAGACTATTCAGATGAAATATCTATGTACAAACTTTTGGCAATGTCCGTGTGGAAGCTGACGCCAAGAGAATATATGGACATCAATAGGTTGGCGAGAGAGGAGAGGTTAACCTTGTTTGAAGAATTAGAAAAGCTTTGGGGTATAAAACTGGGGCAGGAAGAAGATGCTGATATACAAGAAGTGGGGGATATCGAGAACCCAATAATTGAGAAGATATTTAATGCTGAATCCATAGCTGGTGTAACCAATCTTTTAACAATTTTGCAAAACAGCATATTAAAGGTAAAAGATAATCGTCCTATGACAGAAATCTTGTACGACTTTGTTAAATCTAGCGGCTATTTAGACTCATTTGTAAGTGAAGAGAGCACGGATAGCTTGTTTGCAGTATCGAATATTCAAAAGTTTTTTGAATCAATTAAAAAATATGAAAAGGATAATCCGGATACAAATATATATGAGTATGTAGATTTCATAGACTATTGTATTGAAGTAGGAGAATCCCCAGTTGTAGATCAATCAGAGTTAGAAGATTTTAATGCGGTGAATATATTGACCGTGCACGGATCGAAGGGATTAGAATTTCCTGCGGTATTTTTAGTAAATCTTGTAGCTCAAAGATTCCCATCTAGAAATATGAGTGACTCGATACCAATGCCAGAAGATCTGATTAAAGAGATGTTGGACAAGAAGATGAGTCCAGAAGAGGCCCATATTCAAGAAGAAAGACGCCTCTTCTATGTCGGAGCTACTCGTGCAAAAGAGAAGCTCTATCTCTCTGCAGCCAGTTTCTATGGCGATGCTAAAACCAAGAAGAAACCAAGCGTATTCCTTTATGAGATATTGGATAGGGACGTGGCAGAAGAGTTTAATTTCGAGAAAGGGAAAGTTAGTATTGAAGGATATGAGGAAAAGGGTAACCTTTCGGTAGTCCCTCAAGAGGTGAAAATAGAGTTAATGAAGAATTTTAGTTATTCCCAACTGGACACCTACGAGCTGTGTCCGAGGAAATATGAATATTCATATGTATTGAGAGTACCCCAGAAACCCAATGCCTCATTATCATTTGGAACAACAGCACATAATACATTGAAAGATTTTTACACATTACTAAAAACTTCCAAAGAGGGTATAGAGGGTATTGTTAGTGAACCAACCCTAGAAGAACTGTTAACCTTTTACAACAAAAATTGGGTAAGGGCAGGGTATGATAATACAAAGCACGAAAACATGAAGAAAGAGCAAGGAGAGAAGATGTTAAAGAGATACTTTGAAAGGATATACTCAAATGAGGAAAGACCTCTCAATCTGGAAGAATCGTTTGTAATGCATCTAGGGGAAAGTACTTTTGCAGGAAAAATAGACAGAATTGATTTTGTGAAAGAAGAAAATGGGGTGAAGCAAGTTTGTATTGTTGATTACAAAACAGGGAAGGTTAAAAAGGAGGCTGATATTAAAAAGGATTTGCAGTTACCGCTTTATGCAATATTTGTTGAGGAGAAATTGGGTTACAAAGTTGTGTCAGCGCAGTATATTTTTCTTGAAGAAGGAGTAAAAATAGAGGCGGATATTTCCCAAAAGAGAAGAGAAAAAGCAAAGGAAAGGATGGTAGAGATTATTGAAAATATTAAGGCGAGGGACTTCCATGCAGAGCCAGATATGTTTAAATGTAGTATGTGTGACTATCGTACAGTGTGTGAATTCGCCAAAACTTAATGTAATATAGTATAATATCGACTATGAATGTCATAGATACAATAAACAATTTGGTAGTACACAAGGCATATGCTTCTTTGGGCTCGACCCTGAATGAAGAGTTAGTAAAGGTACAAGCGAGTGGGGCTACTGATCAGACGGTTGTTCAAATGGTAATCAATATCGCAACCCCGGTTGCAGTAATCGCAGTTGTGCTTTTGTTGGTATATGGCGGATTTTTGATGATGACTAGTAAGGGAGACCCAGATAAGCTTCAGGAAGCTAAACAGGTAATAACCAATGCAATTATTGGTTTTGTGGTGATATTATTATGTGTAGCAATATTGTTATTAATTTCTAATACCTTAGGGTTATATATATATGACTAATACATTGATGGCTGCAAAGATCTCTGATTTCTCGACTTGGGTAAACAATACTTCTTATAGCAACAAGGACATCCTAATTAATGGGAAAATTATTACAGCTATAAACTTCTTTGTAATTTTCTCGGCAGTAGTTGCCGTAATCATGTTGGTAGTTGCGGGATATATGTTTATAACCTCAGCAGGGGATGCAGATAAGGTAGAGAAAGCCACTAAAACAGTAAGCGCAGCTATTGTAGGTATGGTAATTGTGTTTGTTGCAAAGATATTAGTACAGTATGTTCTTAGTGTTATCGGAGGATAGTATTGCATGTTGGGTCAGCTTTTTATATAATTGGTACATAAATTAATATATTTAATCGTTCTATGAAGACTCCAAAAATATTAACAACCGCAGCTTCAGTGGTTTCAGGAATGTTTCTAACATCTACAGCTTATGCAGCAGATACAGCAGATACATATCTAAGTAAGATTA